>CAZGNO010000064.1:0-20860 GCA_964527785.1 uncultured Chitinophagaceae bacterium | reverse complement strand
TTGATCTGGAATGTAATCAATTGGAATTGTTCTAGTTAAGATGGGATGCTAATGTAATCTTGTGTAACATCAATTACTAAGAATCTTGACAAAACGAATGTTTTTCTCGTAACAATTGTTCAAAATTCAATATATTCGTTCAAATTCCGTTTTGTATTACAAAAACTGATTCTTCTCTACATTCCTTCACGGTCATATTTATTGTATGAAAATAGTTCTCGCTCTCATTGCTTTGTTATTTAGTAGTAATTTCACTCTAGCTCAACAGAATACCGGGAAAATCCCAACCCTTCTAAATCCCGAAGAAAGTATCTCTACCGACGGTAAATCAATCATGTGCAGTCATGTTTCGAGTTTTAAATCAGCAGTTTTGAACCGACCCGACGGTTCTGTAATCATTCGCAAACCGTATGATGTATTACAATACGACCTTTTTATGGATTGGCGTAATATACTCACTTCCGACAGAGTAACAGGTGAAGCACGCAGGTTCTCAGGGAGAAATGTAATTACACTTCGTTTTGATTCCTCGGATGTTTCACGACTTACCCTTAATGGAAATTTGATGCTCATTGACAGCGTGTATATGGAATCTACGTCCGGTGGTAGTCAAATTCGGATTCCAAATAACTTTATAGAGCAACCGAATAATGGTGAATGGTCAGTAAACCTTCCTATAAAACCAACACTCGGCAGTGTTCTATCAGTTATTGTATATTATACTTCTACAGGGACAGAGGATAAAGGGCTATTCCTTTACCCTAAAAATCACTTCGTCGGGATGCGAAATGAAGACTCTATTGTTATTCCCGAACGTCTTGCTTATACAATGAGCGAACCCCAAAATGCACGGTATTGGATGCCGTGTAACGACGCTCCTTACGATAAGGCAATTGCAACTATTACGGTTCGCGTACCTTTCGACAATGCTCCCGGTGCCACTAATTTTTCCGTTTCGTCCAACGGAGCACGTACAATAGGAGTGCCTCAATTCGACGGCTCACTGAATACGATGTATAGAGATTTTGTATGGCACGACGAAACACCAATTCCAACGTATCTAATGGTAGCCAATGCTTCAAAATTCAAAGAATACTCACAGTGGTACAAACGAGTTACCAACCCTAATGACAGTGTTGAAGTTATGAATTTTGTTTGGCAACAAGATTACGATAATGAAGCGACTGACGGAAGCGAATATAATGCGCGATTTGCCTTTCAAAATGTTCCTAAGATGATGGAGCATTACTCCAAACTCTATGGAGAATATCCATTTGTTAAATACGGACATACCGTTGCTCAACCGTTCGAATACGGAGGTATGGAACACCAAACTATCAGTACAGTTAATCGGCTGTGGCTCAGAGGCGGTAATGAAGACGGAGTTGCTCACGAACTTATGCACCAGTGGACAGGAGATTTGACTACCTGTGCTACATGGGGAGATATATGGCTCAATGAAGGCGGGGCAACGTATGGTGAGGCACTTTTTTACGAATCGTGGGGTGGTGACGAATGGTATCAGCGAAAGATGTCTTCGAAAAGACGAGATTATTTAGCAAATCAACCGCAACCGGCTATTTACGGCATTCCCCTTGCAAATGTATTTAACTATGCAACAACATATTGTAAAGCCGGGTGGGTGTATGGAATGCTTCGTAAAACATACGGAGACTCAACTTTTTTCCGAACAATGCGCACGTATTTCAATGAATTTCGTTTTAAGTCTGTCGAGACGGAAGATTTATTCAGTGTTTTCGACAGAGAAATCAATAATCCTATTGTACCTTTCCGTACATTTTTCGATCAGTGGTTATATTCACCCGGTCATCCTGTATATCTGCTCCAAACGTCACAAACATATAATGGAATCAATAATCAAGAAGTAACTGTAACGCTACAGCAAACACAATCAGGAATTGATGTTCCCGAAGTATTCGTTATGCCTGTGAAAATTACGTTGTTTGGCAAGGATAATAAGCGAAAAGTAGTATCCATTATCAATGATAAACGTGTTCAAAAAGAAGTTTTCTATACGGATTTCTTGGTTGATAGTGCAGTAGTTGATGAAAACAACGAAATTCTCTGTGAAAAAATCAACACCATTACATCAGTTCATGATGACGAATCACTTGCTCAAAATGCAGGGGTATTTCCGCAACCGTCTAAACAGGGTGAATCCTCCGAGTTTCGATTCTCAGTACCGACCACAGCAAATATTTCTGTTTCAGTAATTTCGATGCTGGGTCAGTCGTTGATGTCATTGCAAGACGGCTTACTTACAGCCGGCGTATATTCACTCCAAATCCCTACTCAACAATTAGCTTCCGGAGTATATGCAGTGCGTATGGCAGACGGGAAGCAAACACATGAATTTCCGCTTGTTGTTGTCCGGTAAAGAGGCAAGTAGTGATACGTTAAGTAAGAAGATACACGTTATATCAATCATTCAAAGCTCTTAATGCATTATGCCTGCTGTCAATAAACAAACCGAACATCGCTATAAGGGCATTCCTGCCTCGCAAGGAATTGTCATCGGTAAGGCAGTCGTTTTGAGAGCAGAAGCGTTTGTATTCTCAGCAGAGCATATTGAACCGGAACGTATTCCCGAAGAAATTGACAGATTTTATTCAGCGTTGAAAAACAGTGCGATAGAACTTCAACAAATTATAGATATTGCAGAAAAAGAAGCAAGTCACGTTGCACCGATTCTGGAAACTTATCTGCTTATTTTAACCGACGAAACTGTTTCTGATTCAATTCGAAGGCGTATTCAGCAGGGGTTTTATTCTGCTGAAAATGCGGTCATGCAGGAATTTGATGCTCAGAAACAATTTTTTACTCTTGCCAAAGACCCAATTCTCAGAGAACGTGCAGTCGAACTCGACCATGTAAAAGATCGTCTGCTCAATGGATTACGAAACAGGTCAATTTCGCATTCTGATGCTGATAACTCGATCATTGTTGCTCCTTCTATTACCCCAACCGACTTAATGCTGTTCAACAAAGAAGGTGCACTTGCATTCATTACCGAAGTAGGCGGGATTGCATCTCACGCTTCGATTCTTGCACGTTCACTTGCTATTCCTGCTGTTATTGGCGTTCGTGATATAGCCCATCTGATACACAACGATGATTTGCTAATCATAGATGGAAATGCAGGATTGATTATTTCAAACCCAAAACCAGAAACATTGGCAAAATTCCAAAAACGGAAAAGAGAGGAAGAAGAAAACAGACGGAAACTCGGTAAACTGGCAACTGCTAAAGCTGAGACCCATGACGGAAGGGCAATTCATCTGCTTGCGAATATTGATTCGATAGAAGATGTAGCTGCAGCCCAATCTGCCGGTGCAGAAGGAATTGGTTTAATTCGCAGTGAATATTTGATAATTCAGCGACAGCATTTTCCGACCGAAGATGAGCAATTAGATTGGTATAATGAAATTGCTGAGAGGATGTATCCCTGTCATGTAACCATTCGTGCTTTTGACGTAGGGAGTGATAAATATGCAGAGGGTTTGCCAAATGAAGATAATCCTGCTCTTGGAGTGCGCGGTATCCGTTTTCTTTTGCATCGAAAAGACATATTTAAACTGCAAATCAAAGCCGTTCTCCGTGCATCCAAACATCGCAATGTTCGATTAATGCTTCCGATGATTTCTACGATGGATGAGCTTATCGAGGCAAAGGATTATATCGAAAAATGTAAGTCAGCCCTTCGTAAATCAAATATACCTTTCGACGATCGTATGCCAATTGGTATGATGATTGAAACTCCGGCTGCAGCACTTATGGCTATTGATTTTGCTGCTCTTGTTGACTTTTTCAGTATCGGTACAAACGACCTAACCCAATATACGCTCGCAGCAGACCGTACTAATGAATATGTGGCGGATATATTCGACCCGTTTCATCCAGCAGTGCTTCGGTTGATGAAAATTACCATTGATGCAGCTAAGGCACGTAATATTCCTGTAGGTATCTGCGGGGAAATGGCAGGGCATTCCGCTGCAACAGAACTTCTTATAGGGTTGGGTGTGGATGAACTGTCTGTAACGCCGCCACTTTTACTCGAACTTAAAAAACGTATCCGTAAAGCGGATTTTCTCAAATCCCAAACGGTAGCTACACTCGCACTTCGTGCAAATTCGGGTAGTGAAGTACGAAAAGCAATATTAAAAAGAAAGGGCAATAAGTAAACCAAACTTTTCACTCAATCCTCCGACCCATTTTACTTTATGAAAGACACTAATCAAATGTTTTTTTCACTCTACCATTAACTACTATGAAAACAATTCTTTTTCTCGTTGCGATATTTTGTATAATCGGGTGTTCAAGCGAAGGTCCGGCAGGTCCTACAGGGAAAGACGGTTCCGTCGGTCCTGCCGGAAAAGACGGCACACAAGACAAACAAATTATTTATCGAATCTATGAACCGATATCTTTCGGTCAATGTAGTTTGGATAACCCGCGATTAGTCTTAGCATTGTTACAATTCGATATTAGAAATTATGTTGGAGTTGATTCTATCGTTCTCTGTGCCATGCCTTGGGTATCGTTTACGGATAACACAACCGATACGTATGCCGTTATGGAAATGTTTGATATGACGAACCATGTTTCTATAGCTCACAGTGCAATAAATACGAGTCGAAAAGGGGAATTTGATAAGAGCATGCTGGAAGAGGACAAGTATTTACGCTCTGAGAATTTTTACAAGTACTTACCACAGCAATCAATAAGCTTGGGAATATTACTACGTTCAAACTCAAAGAACTGCTATGCAAGCGCATACCCTAATTATTATCTAATATTGTACCGCAAATGATGCGCAATGGTATTATTGGCAAAAACCATTAAATTCTTAAACGAGATAATCCGTATTCAAACGAATACGGATTATCTGTGAATACGCATTAGACTTAGTCTATTTCTTCCCGACTACATTTTGAAGTTCCTCGCCCACGCTCTGCATGAATTTTCCTACACCCTCAAGAACCGTTTCGATTCCTTCTTCGATTTTCTTGGTGCTTTCTGTAAAACTGTGGTCAATTGAAGGATAAATAGGGAATTGGCGGCAGAAGTGTTTTACATCTTCCTTTACAGCGGCATACACTTCTGTATTACCGATATTAGTAAGCACTCTATCAATCAATCGAGCTATATGTTGCATATCGTCTTCACGCATACCACGTGAGGTTACAGCAGCACTGCCAAGGCGTATGCCCGATGTAATTAGCGGCGATTGAGTATCAAATGGAACAGCGTTTTTATTGCAGGTAATACCTGAAGCATCTAATGCTTCTTCAGCTTTTTTACCTGTCAAATTACGGTTGCGCAGGTCCACCAGCATAAGGTGATTGTCCGTACCGCCGCTGATGATACTGTATCCCATCTCAACAAGTGTGTGCGCCATTACCTGCGCATTGCGAATCACTTGAGTTGTATAGTTTCCGAACTCATCAGTAAGGCATTCGCCGAATGCAACTGCTTTTGCAGCAATAACGTGCATTAACGGTCCACCCTGAATTCCCGGCATTACCATAGAATCAACAAGCTCACTCATCATTTTTGTACGACCGCTTTTAGGAGCGACCTGTCCGAACGGATTTTCTACATTTTTACCCATAAGAATCACACCGCCGCGAGGTCCACGCAGGGTTTTGTGAGTAGTAGAAGTAACTACGTCACAATAGGGGACGGGGCTGTCCAATCGTTCTTTTGCAATTAATCCTGCTGGGTGAGCAATATCTGCAAAAAGGAATGCGCCGACTTTATCAGCAATTTGCCGGAAAGCGGCGTAATCAATAGCACGTGAATAGGCAGAAGCACCTACCGTAATCATTTTGGGCTTGTGCTCTTTGGCTAATTCTTCAACACGATTGTAGTCTATACGTCCGGTTTCCTTGTCAATCCCATAAGGAATGAAGTTGTAGAATTTACCTGAAAAATTAACAGGGGAGCCATGAGTGAGATGTCCTCCGTGTGATAAATCCATACCAAGAACAGTATCACCGGGATTGATATATGTGAAATAAACTGCCATATTTGCTCCACTGCCGGAGTGTGGCTGAACATTGGCATATTCCGCACCAAAAAGCTGTTTCACTCGGTCAATTGCAAGATTTTCAGCTATATCCACCCATTCGCATCCGCCGTAATACCGTTTGGACGGGTATCCTTCGGCATATTTATTGGTGAGGATAGACCCTTGGGCTTGCATTACTGCCAATGATGTATAGTTCTCGCTTGCGATGAGTTCGAGCTTATCTCGCTGTCGTTCGTATTCACCTATGAGAACTTTGTAGATTTCTTCGTCTTGATGTTTGAGTTGTGCGTTCATAGAGTAATAGATGTATAAAAGAATTAATAGTCAATGGAAAGATGCTCTTTGAAATATAGAAAAGGTTAATTCTGAACTACAAGTGATGTAGTTATACTGTGACCGCCACTCGTATATTTCACAAAATACACTCCGTCATTTAGTCCATCTAACGGAATTACAATCTTTTCACCGATATTAGTCGAAACGGAATAACGTTGGATACTTGTACCGATTGAAGTAAATAATTCGATGGAAGCAAAAGGTGAGAACAATTCATTTGGAATCGAGATAGTTGCAGTGAGAGTAGCCGGATTAGGAGTAATAGTAAGTGATGAAGTTTGAGTAATCTCTTCAACCCCGGTAGCCATCTGACATTTAGTTTCACCGGTTACTCCATGTACTTCACATATCATACCGCCTCCTCCGGCAGGAAAGTTCATTTCCCAAACCAATGTGTTTTTAGGGAAGAGTGTTGCATTTGGGTTGAATCCAAGTGGAACAAGAAACGGTTTACTATTTGGATAAGCGGCTATAAATGATTTAAAAGCAGCATTTGTGTTGATATTTTTAATCATGATGTCGCTGTCGGTAAAGACTGAAGGAATTACCGAATCTTTTGCAAAGAATCCTCCGACTGAATCGAGCCCTAAATCTATAGGAATAACTGCAAAACCAGAGAAGGTTGATTTTGCAACGGGAACATTTATAATTGTATCGGTTGTTTTACCTTTCACCTTCCCCCGATAGAAGTAAATCCATCCCTGAGAAGTACCGTCGGTATAATTCAAAAAGGTAACCCCCGGAATAGGGATTTTTACTGCAGAATTTGTATCGCCAAGCGTAACAACCCCTACTAATTGTGAGGCATCAATTGTTTTTTCTGCACTTGTCTTGGCGGTAGGGACTCCTTCACTTGCTTTGAAACCAACAAATAGTTGGCTCTTTGCGGTGCTACTTGCTAGGCACATTAGTGCACAAATGAAAAGAATAGGTAGTGGTTTCATAGTATATTTTCCTATGGATGAATATAAATTTAGAAAATTTACTTGCAAAATATTGAATTTCCACCTCACTTGAAAAGACTTTTTCAAAGTTGTAATGAGGATTCCATACAGATGATAGAATAGTTCTTACTTTTCATTCATCACCTGGTGAAGTGAACCGAGCTTTTTTTGTAATTTTGCACTCTGACCAAAATGAAATTACTCAATAAGGAAATACTGATGACGAAAAAGGACTGGCTTTTCGCGGCGAAAATGATGCTTACCTCTCGCTTGATGGATATAATAGAAGAAACCGAGCTTGCTCCGGCAGGTAAGGTATTATATCAATTCTCAGCCCGCGGACACGAACTTGCACAAATTCTTTTGGCTATTAAACTCAACGGCAAACATGACGCGGCAACTGTATATTACCGTTCGCGTCCTTTTGTACTTGCATCCGGTATGACAATAGAAGAAGGATTTGCCGGACCTCTCGCCAAATCAGGCAGCCGAAACGGAGGACGGGATATTGGTGTAGTACATAATCTTACGCCTCGTAACGGCATGACAGTTCTGCCCGCAAGCGGCGACGTCGGTGCTCAATATACACCCGCAGTCGGTTGGGCGCAAGCTGCAGTCTATCGCTCATCGGTAATGAACGAAGCTGAATGGAGTCAGTCTTGTGCAGTTGCTTTGGGTGGTGATGCCTCGGCAGCTACCAATGGGTTTTGGGCAGCCCTGACAATTGCAACTACACAAAATTACCCTATGATATTCTTTATCGAGGATAATAATTATGGAATTTCAGTTCCCGGGAATTACCAAACGCCTGGAGCGAATATCGCAGAAAACCTCGCTTCATTCAAGAATCTGACAATCATAGACGGTGACGGTGCTGACCCCGAAGAAGCGGCAGCAATCACCGAAAAAGCGGTAGGTTTGGTGAGAAGCAGAACTTCACCCGTGCTGCTCAGAATGAGAGTTCCACGTCTGTGCGGTCATTCGGGTGCGGATAATCAATCATACAAACCTACAGAAACTCGTGAAGATGAAATCAAACGTGACCCCCTGCCGCGTCTCAAAGCATATTTGCAAAAAAAGAAAATTCTATCAGCCAAAGAATGGGGCATTCTCGAAGCTGATGTTGAAAAGGAAGTTCGGGCAGCCCTCGAAGCCGCACTCAATCAACCCGAACCGGATGTTACTACTACGAATGATCATATATTCTACGACGGCTCTGCCATACAGGTTGTGGGCGGAACATATTCTGAAGGGGTTATATCAAGTGTAGCGAGTGCAGAGAATGAAGGGCAGCGAGTTAATCTCATCCATGCTGTGCGCATGACTCTGGAGCAAGAGCTTGTAACGAATAATAGAGTATTGGTGTTTGGTGAGGATGTTGGTGTAAAAGGCGGAGTGCATGGAGCTACGGTTGATTTGCAAACCAAATTCAAAGTGGAAAGGGTGTTTGATACTTCACTTTCGGAAGAAGGGATTATTGGACGTTCGGTAGGGCTTGCCTACGCTGGGTTAATGCCCGTACCCGAAATTCAATTCAGAAAGTATCTCGACCCCGCTATGGAGCAAATCAACGACACAGGGACAATTCGCTGGCGGACGAATAATCAATTTGCCGCTCCGATGGTCGTGAGGATACCCGTAGGGCACAGCAAACGCACAGGTGACCCTTGGCATAGCGTTTCCGGTGAGGCGATATTTGCCCATACGCTTGGGTGGAGAGTGGCTATGCCCTCCAACGCCAGAGATGCAGTAGGACTGCTTCGTACTGCACTTCGCGGGAATGACCCGACGTTCTTTTTGGAGCATCGTAATCTTTTGGATACATCGGCAGGGAGGGCAAATTACCCGGGTAATGATTATTTAGTTCCGTTTGGAGTTGCTTCGATCGTGGAAAAGGGTGAAAAAGCGACCATCGTAACATGGGGCGAAATGGTGCATCGTGCCAAAGAAGCAGTAAAGACAATGGGTGAATCAATTGAGATAATAGACTTACGGACGATAATTCCCTGGGATAAAAAAACCGTTCTCGAATCCATACGGAAAACAAATCGCTGCTTAATTCTTCATGAAGATACAATAACGAGTGGTTTCGGTGCGGAAATTGCCGCTGTCATTGCAAAAGATGCATTTAATTTCTTAGATGCACCGATTGAACGTTTGGCAACGGCTGATGTGCCGATTCCGTACAACCTTGGAATGATGGATGTGGTGATTCCAACTCCGGAAAATATAATTGAACGACTTACTTTTTTACTTACTTACTAAGATATTAAATAATTTTTATTCTTTAAGGAGAACAGTATGCACTCTATACAAAGTTTTGAAGGTGAGCGTTATTATTTTGATGTTGTCGCTCAGACAAAAGGGGGGAAACAAACATTTGAAATACGTTCTACTTGCGTAGATTCGGGCGCGTCTTCTGTTGTTACCAATGTAAAGGATGTTATGAACACCGTGCTCGACGGAGCTAAACCCGAACCGCGTTTTAATGAGCCGGTATGGAATGTAAGTAACAAAGAAGCTGAAGAATTTTTCAACCATGCTGTTGGAGTCTTTTCCGATGAGGAAAAACTAAAACTTATGGAAGACGCAATGAACGACGACCGCACCAACGGCAAATGGATAGACGAAGAAGACTTCATAGCCGAAGACCTCGCTTTTGATGACGACGATGAGGATGATGAATGGGGAGACTTTGAGCCGGATGACAGTGAAATTAGAGACGAGTTTTAATTCATTGAGATAATAAAAGCCCTGATAGATTCTATTGTAGTTTGTCAGGGCTTTATTTTATTTAATTATTAACATTATTTATTTTCAACACTATTAGAAATTAATATAGAAAGGAGAAAAAGTAAAAAAAGTTCACAGTTTTTTTTGCCAATATAAGTTTATTCATCTATAAAGTTTTTCAGCTAATACATATGAAACACCACCATTTGATTTTAGTTTTTGCATTAATAGTAGTTATTGTTTTATCCGGCTGTACTGTAACGTGGCCGATTAAAATGGACAGCAAAGATTTTACGAAGATTTCTGATACGAAAGTTAGTTTATTGATCCTCAAAAAGGGTGATACAGTGTATTTTGGGTATGATGGAGGAAAGTTAATTGAAAAGCAAAGAAATGATACTCTATTTTCAAATATTGTTGGTTACGATACATCCGAGACCAAGTTGATTACCATACCTCTTAGTGATATTCAATATGTAGAGGGTAAACAGAAGGAAATGAGTTTAATGCTGACAAATCTTGCAGTATTGGGTGGGCTGATTCTTGGTGCCGGGCTATTACTGCTTCTTGCTCTCAGATCCGCAGGGGCACATTGAAAATGTAATACCATCAGGCAATAACCCCTAGATATTTAGGTAATAATACAAAAAGAATATGGAATTAATACAGCCAGCCGCTTCTACATCATTTAAGCAGCTTTATAAATTTGCCTTTGCCCTCGCAGTCTTTACAATAATTTATAATATCGGTGAAGGGCTAATCTCAACGTATTACGGTTACGAAGATGAAAGTCTTACGTTGTTTGGTTTTGGAGTTGATAGTTTCATAGAGGTTATTTCGGGTTTGGGTATTGCTCACATGGTGTGGCGGATACAACGTAAGCCGGACAGTAACAGGGATGATTTTGAACGGACGGCACTTCGCATCACCGGTTATGCCTTTTACGCTTTAGTGCTTGGGCTTTCTACGACAAGTATATACAATGCCTGGACAGGGCACAAACCGACTACAACGTTTTGGGGAATCATTATTTCTGCCATTTCAATCTTAGTGATGTGGGTATTGATATATTACAAAACTAAGGTTGGCAAGGAGCTGAGTTCAGAGGCAATTTTGGCAGATGCCCAGTGTACGAAAGTATGTATTTATATGTCGGTTATATTGCTTGTGGCGAGTGTTGTATATGAAGTCACAAACATCGCTTATATAGATTCAATCGGAACAGCAGGGCTTGCCTATTTCTCATGGAAAGAGGGGAAGGAATGTTTTGATAAGGCGGCGTCAGATAAGTATTGTTCTTGCGAGCATGAGTGTTAGGTTTTTTTTGAAATTGTTGACAATAAGAGTTTGATTCTTATATTTTACAACAATTCTCGGCTAAATCTCAACGTGTAATATCTGATTTGTCATCATACTTAGACAGGGTGCATGATGAGTCGAAGTATCATCTGTTGTATATTGTGGAGAATGTGTATCGGAATGGTGAGTTTGGGGAAGAATTGTAAACGAATAAGAAAGTACTGCAATCTAAAATCTCGGTCTAGTCAGGTGTTACACCTGACTTTCGATAAAATATCCTTTATTGGAATTCAGTCGTAATATATGAAATTGTCAAGTATATAAAGTCAGGAGTAGCATCTGACTTGATCTCAAAATAAAGTCAAGTTTAACAGCTGATTTGACATAAAAACAGTTCTGTCTAAACTTGGTATATTGTATCAATAAAATAAGTATTCAACAGTATAAATATTCTCTAAAATGCAATCAAATGATTAGTGTACTATTAGCATCAACAGAAACAATAGCATCAATAGAAACAGTACTATGGGGAATGAAAGTAGAATATTTAGCATTAGTGATTTCTCTTATAGCAATCCTTTTTACTGCATTGAAAGATTTTATTCTTCCTTTAATAAGAAGACCTAAAATTAAATTTGAATATAGTGAGAATATACCATTTAGGAAAAGCAATGTTCCATTGAATGGTACAAATACACTTGGGTGCTTTTTGAGATTTTCGGTTGAAAATACGGGGAAAAGCCCAGCATTAAATTGTAGATGTCAAATATATTTAGTTGAAAAAGATTCAAATGTTTATGATGCTTATCAAGGATTTCCTTTAAGATGGGCTAATAGGCCGAATAGCATCGAAAGATTAAATATAGGACTTGGAGAAAGAGAATTTATTGACTTAGCAGTCACCATTGATACGGATAATCTAATTCATCTTTCAACTTATCATGATACTGAGTTTGGTATAAAGAATTTTATTGAACCAGGAAAGTATTTAATAACTTTAGTTTTTAGTGGCGATAACTTTTCACCATACCAATTAAAATTTGAAATCGTAAAAGAAGATAATAAAGATCCAAATAAAGTTAAATTACAGTTGATTGTATCAAATTTATTTTTAACTACTTTAAAATTTTGGAAGAGACGGAGATAAAAGAATATCTAATACATTTAGTTCTTATTTCTACTTTATCTATTTCATTATATGAAAAAACTAGTCCTCCAAAAAAAATCTACTCTCGCCACCATTGAGCCAAACAAGCCCAAAGAATACAAAATCCCGTATCATAACGAACTCAACACCGAGCAATACCAAGCGGTAATGCACACCGACGGTGCAGCCCTCGTGATTGCCGGAGCCGGCACAGGCAAAACCCGCACGCTCGTCTATCGTGTAGCGCGGCTTGTGGAAGACGGTGTGCCGCCCGAACAAATCCTTCTGCTGACCTTCACCAAGAAATCCTCTGCAGAGATGCTCCGCCGTGCCTCGCAGCTTCTCGACGGACGCTGCGATAAAGTGTCGGGAGGGACATTCCATTCGTTTGCTCATCAATTACTGAGAAAATATGCTGCCGGAGTGGGGATTGAACCCAACTTCTCGATATTAGACCAAAGCGATGCTGAGGATACCATCAATCTACTTCGCGCTCAACTCGGTTTGGAAAAGTCCAAACGCACTTTCCCGCAAAAGCAAACGCTTATTGCTATTTACAGCGCATCAATCAATCGTTGCATACCTGTCGAAACATTTGTTGAGACGCACTACCCTCGTTTTACGGAGGAAATACCTCAAATTCAATCGCTCATTCAGTTGTATATCCGCTATAAACGCCAGCATAACCTTATGGATTATGACGACTTGCTCGTGTATCTGCTGTCACTGTTGCAATCTCCCAAGTTCAAAAATACAATCCAAAGCAGCTATCGCTATCTTATGGTAGATGAATATCAGGATACGAATTCACTTCAACACCAAATCGTGGTTGAGCTAGCCGGAAAACGACAAAATGTGATGGCAGTGGGTGATGATGCACAGTCAATCTATTCATTCCGCGGGGCGAACTACCAGAATATTTTTAACTTTCCAAAATCTTTTAATAACTGCGAGCTTATTACCATTGCAAGAAATTACCGTAGTACACAGATGATTCTCGAAGTGGCAAATGAGATAATCAGAAATGCAGGGGTACGGTATGAAAAGGAACTGGTCGGTGTGGAAGCCGGAAGCGTTGCACCTATTATCGTCAGTACGAGCGATGAACGCCAGCAATCGCTGTTCGTGGTGCAGCAGATTATCGAAGCACGCGAAAATGGGCTGCCGCTGTCAGAAATTGCTGTACTGTTCCGTTCGGGATATATGTCGTTTGACTTGGAAATTGAGCTGAACCGTGCGAATATTCCGTTCAGGAAGTTTGGCGGACTGAAATTTATCGAATCGGCTCATATCAAAGACCTTATTGCGTTTTACAAGTGCGTGTACAATCCTTTGGATGTTGTGGCTTGGCATCGCATTCTGTTGCTTTTGGAAGGAGTAGGGGCGAGAACAGCCGCTAAAATTATTGATGACATCAGTAACGGGCATCTCACGCTCAAGGATTATTCAATTCTCAAAAATTACCGTTCGAGCGAGGGGATTATTGACCTGTTCGACCTCATTCACCGGGAAAGTAACGGGATGGAGAAGATAGGAAATATGGCGGTTCGGTTCGCTGAATTTTACCGTCCGATTCTCAAAAAAAAGTACGATGATTTTGCCAAACGGTGGAAAGATATTGAGATGTTTCTTGGAATTGCGGAACGATATACGTCACTCGCTACGTTTTTAGCAGATATGGCGTTGGATTCTCCGGTTGAGTCGGCTGATGTTGACCCCGAAGATACAGCCGACGACTATATAACGCTTTCGACCATTCACTCGGCGAAAGGATTGGAGTGGAATACCGTGTTTGTTATTTGGGCATTGGATGGGAAATTCCCATCATCAAAATCACTCAATTCACTCGAAGACATTGAGGAGGAACGTCGCCTACTCTATGTAGCAGTAACAAGGGCAAAAGCAAGTCTTTTTATCACGTACCCGACGAATATTTACGACCGTGAAACTGGGTTCGTATTGGGTAATCCGTCGCGATTCCTTGATTCAATCGGAGAGGAAGTGTCTGAACGTTTTGTGCTTGTTGAGGAGAATGAGTGAGTTGAGGTATGAAGTAGGGTGTTTATTCAAGCTCAATTTTCCGTTCGTCGATGTTGGCAAATTCAGACAGCAGGTTAAGTTTAGTAATCTTGGTATTGTCGAGCTTGTAGATGAGTACAAACTCCATGTCGGTTATATTGATAAAGGTAGAGTAGAGCGTTCCGCCTTCACGTCCATCCACATTCTTAGCTTTTGGTTGAACTGCTTTTGCTGCGATATTTCCGATTGTTTTCAAGCCGATAGTGTCATTTGCTTGGCGAATTCTCGAAATATCATTTTCCATTGCTGTATAGCGAGGGCATGGGTAGTTTCCTTGCTCAGTATCAGAAAGCAGGAAATTTGTTATCATTAATCTGTTATCATTCATTAGAATTACCTTCTGTTCTCCTCTAATCCATTCGACAACAGCAGCATTACCTGTTCTATCGCCGAATAGCATATGTCCGTTCGTCAAGGCAATCTTGTTTTTTTCTAAATAGTCGAGAGCTTGGGCTACTGTCTTGCAAGTAGCAAGTATGTTATCACCCAAATTACCATCAGGGCTTGAATATCCGTTGATTTTGCTCTGTTCCGGTGTTGTAGCACCGTCAAAGAACAACCCCGATTCGTTTATTCCACCTTGAGCAAAGTCATCCCATCCGTACCAAAGGCGGGCGAGGTTTTCATCGTCTCGCGGCATGATTTGGATATACGGCTTAACATCGTACCAATAATCTTCATTATTTACTGCGTAAATTTTTCCTGTTTTGGTGTCAATGTAGTAGAGAATTGAACAAGCGTTTGTTGGGATAGTCGGTATCAGTAGCAAGAGTAGTACAACGGTTAGGAATGCTCTCTTCATTTGCGACGGGGATGGTAAATCAAACATAAATTCCAAATAAGTTAGGGTTCTGTATCCTGTGTTTCATCGCTTCACCTTCGGATACCGATGCTTCTTAGCCGGACTGACCACATCACACGGCTCAGGCGGCGGATTCATTGCAATTTCAGGAAATAACTTGGTCGGAGTTGAAGTCTCGAAATCCTTTGCCCATTCTTTGTGGTTATAGACGCACACAGGCAAGCAAATCGAACAGTAGTAATTTTTTGCAAAATAGGGGAAGCATTTGCCGGTATCCACCATGTAGCGGTCATTGCCAAGGTGGTCTTTTCCTGCTTCGGAGGTTCTCTCATCGCCTATGGCATCAGCAGGACAGTATATCCTGCACGCACGGCATTTGTCGCAGAATTTTGCTATTCCTGCATCAATTGGATGGTCAATTTCCATTTGGAGTGACGTAAGAACGCTTCCCATACGGAACAGCGGACCGAGTTTCGGGTGGATAATAGAACCATGCCGCCCAAGCTCACCAAATCCAGCTTTTAATCCAATCGGAATATGAAGTACATTACTGTCACCTACAGGATGTTCTACAGTGCACGCATAACCAATCGAACGGATAAATTCTGCGAGTTGAATAACTGTTTCGCCGAGAGAATGATAAATTCTCAGGCATTCTGTAGCTGACTCATGCGAAGGAACTTGCTGAAACTCACTCCACCTCATCCGCTGCCCTACAGCAATCGCAAATTCTTCCTTAACAGTTCTTCCTCTGTAAATATCAGACGGTTCTATCCGACAAATACCTACAATATCTGCACCGTATTCGAGTGCCTTTTGCTTGATGATATCTGAGGCATCTTGGGGAGCAAAGTACTGCTGTACCGGTGAGACTTCGCCTTCAAAACGCGGGTACTGCTCCGTGCGAATTTTTCGCATATACTCATCTGCTTCGGGAATGCTGACTGTCCTTCCTCCTGCACCGGCATACCATTCATCCCATACGAAAGCCGGTGGGGAATCTGTTGAAGCGAGAATTTCTGTTATTTCAAATTCTGGAGTTATCATTCAAAATATCGGGTAATAATTTTGATTCCGACAGACGTTCAACACTTTATAAATTAATTATCTTTATTCAGTTTCAGGTGCTTCTTTTAAAACAAAAAACTCGACGTTCCCGTAAAGTCCATAAAGATTTTCTTCTTAATATCATTTGAGTTAAAGTGTCAAAAACCATCAAAATAATTTCACTCCGATTCAATTTAATTGATTCTTCAAAGGAAGTGCTTTGCTGCTCTCCCCAAGTGGCAAGGTGACAATAAAAAGACTGCCTCGCCCCTCACCCAAACTATTGGCACTAATAGTTCCATGGTAATGTTCAGCAAGCACTTTAGCAGTAGCTAAGCTCACGCCCGACCCTCTGCTGTGCTGTTGAATGTCTGCTACAAAAAACGGCTCGAATATTCGCTCAGAATAGGAAGTTGGAAAACCAACTCCTGAATCCTCAATCATGCAACAAATCATATAATCTACCATTTGAATTTCAACAGTTACGCTCCCGTTGAATGTGTTGAATTTGATTGCATTATCAATCAAAGGGGCTACTATTTTTTCGACTATATCATAGGGGACTGTAGTTGGGAGGTCATTATGAACGACTTTGCATTGAAGTTCTATTCCCGTGCTCTCTGCTTTTGCTCGTGATTCTTCGATAATATAGTGCATCATTTCAATGAAATTCACAGCTTCCAGAGATTCAATTATTGGCTTATGGTTGAGTGCTTGGATATATTGTTCGGCTGAGAAAGCAAATAGTTTCAATCGTTCGGCACTTTGGATTCCACCCTCCAGTATTTCTGCGCTGTCCGGTTCGAGGTCTTGTAATTTTGGGATGAAACTGAGTGAGTTTAGTCCATTCAGTGGCGTACGAAGTTCATGAGCAACGAATTTCAAAAAGACAGACTTCGCATTGTCGAGAGTTCCAAGACGTATGTTTGCCTGACGTAATTCAGATAATGTTATACTTAGTTGTGAAGACATCTGATTAAAGTTTTTAATCAAACTAGTCGTTTCATCCGGCAAGTATTTCATCATAAAAGGGATTTTTATATTTCCCTGAAAGTTGTTGTCAGCAATAGTTGAAACGGCATTACTGACTGCTGAAATTGGTTTTGCAATCAATAGTCCGAGCAGCATTCCCAAAAGTCCGCTTATCAGCACACCCGCTATACGGGTAAAGTTTGCTTGCATTTTCAGTTTCTGCTCTGCTGCAAAATATTCCTTGTAGGTGAGATCAGCTTCCAAAGCAGCTATTGCCTTGCCGTTTGAATCAAGGATTGGTGCAAATGCAGAAATCCATGTACCATTGTCATCAGAATAAATGTTCGTGTGAGTGGTCTTTTTTTCATGAAGCGATTGTTCGAAAGAAAATCTGACACTTGAATCTCTGAATATATGAATATCACCTGAAAATGATATTGGGTGAGACATCACTCCGAAACTGGTAGTATCACCTGAATTGGGTAATAGAGTGTATAAATGCTCATTGAAACCCAAACGTTTACGCAGAGCGTTCATAGATGAATGAATGCGCTTGAAAGCTGGGTGAGAAATCAATGTATCATAGGAAAGTGCATCAGAATGATCTTGTGCAGAAATATTCATGGCAGCTGAGCCGGCAATTATCGAAAGGTTTTTTTGAATCTCCGTTCTGGTTTGTTCTAGGGAGTTATTAAGCAGGAACGAGACCGTAATTTCAATACATATATAAGTCAAAATAGCCGTTGGGACGGCTATTTTGAACCACAGTTTTCTAAAAAATGCAGGTAACATAATTCACCATTCTTAATTCATACTTACTCTAAATACGTATATCCATACAGCCCGGATCTATAGATAGTTAGAAATTCCTTGCCCTCAACCACTGAAATTGTACCTTCTTTTACGGAATTGTTTACCCATGTTTCCATAGTTCTAACAAGTTTCTTTGCACTGAATTGAACATAATCCAATACATCGGCAACCGTCTCACCGTCAATGATTTGCTGTATTTCATAACTGTCTTCGTCCACTACAATATGCACAGCATTTGTATCTCCGAATAGATTATGCAAATCACCTAAAATTTCTTGATATGCACCCACTAGGAACACTGCCATATAATATGGCTCACCCGATTTGAAATCATGCAGCGGGAGGTATTGCGTAAAATCATGTTCACCGACGAACTTATCAATCTTGCCGTCGGAATCGCAGGTGATGTCCTGTAATGTAGCTTCATGGGTCGGCTTTTCATTCAGCCGGTGAATAGGCATAATCGGGAATATCTGGTCTATAGCCCACGAATCGGGCAATGACTGAAATAGTGAGAAATTACAGAAGTACTTTTCGGCAAGCATCTTTGGAAGCGTATGAAATTCCTCCGGCGGATGCTTCATTTCGGCAGCCAAACGGCGCACTTCTCCGGCAATAGTCCAAAACAAACTCTCCACCAAAGCACGGTTTGGCAGATCAAGCATTCCCAAACTAAATAGGTCGAGTGCTTCTTCTCGCATTTGCTGTGCGTCGTGCCATGATTCAATCATGCTGCGGCTCGTAAGTCCCTGGAGGATTTTCTTGAGTTCGCGTGGGATATCGTGGTCGGATTCTTTTATTGTTTGCTCTTCTTTTGTAAGTGTAGGTGGAGTGGATGTTTCCAAAATATTAAATACCAAAACTGAATGGTGGGCAGTAAGTGCACGACCCGATTCAGTGATTAAATGCGGGTGGGGAAATCCGCTTTTGTCTGCTGCATCTTTTATTGTATAAATTGCATCATTGGCATATTCCTGAATTGAATAGTTGATACTGTTCGATGCCGAGGAACGGGAGCCATCGTAATCTACGCCCAGACCGCCGCCAATATCTACATATTCGATTGAGCATCCCATTTTTTGGAGTTGGGTGTAGAAATTAGAGACTTCTCTCAAGCCGGATTTGATTTTGCGGATATTGGTAATCTGGCTTCCCAAATGGAAGTGAATGAGCTTTACACATTCCAGGATTCCTGCTTCGCGTGCATAGTTTATTGCTTCGAGAAGCTCGCTGGCTGTAAGACCGAACTTGCTTTGGTCACCGCCGGATTCTTCCCATTTACCACTGCCTGATGCAGCCAGTTTGATACGAACACCGATATTCGGGCTTACATTCACTCGTTCTGCTACTGATTTGATGAGTTTCAGTTCATTGAGTTTTTCCACCACAATGAAAATCTTTTTACCCATTTTCTGAGCAAGAAGCGCAAGTTCGATAAACTCTTCGTCTTTATAACCGTTACAAATGATGAGTGCGTCAGGATTGTCCATGATGGCGAGAACAGCATGGAGTTCAGGTTTAGAGCCGGCTTCGAGACCGATAGGGAATTTTTTGCCATAACGGACTATTTCTTCAACGACTGGGCGCTGTTGATTCACCTTGATAGGATACACATTATAATATCTTCCCTTATATCCGTATTCTTTCGAGGCGATATCAAAGCAGCCGGAAATTTTTTCGATTCTGTCATCCAGAATATCAGGAAACCGTAACAGCATCGGCAGAGCAACATCCCGAAGATTGAGTTCCTCAACAAGCTCTTTCAGGTCAATTGAAGGACCTTTCGACTTGCGCGGGCTGACAGTAACATTTCCTTTGTCGTTAATTCCAAAATAATTTATGCCCCAACCGTTGATATTATACAGTTCGGCTGCATCTTCTATTCGCCATTTTCGCATCAAACGCTCCTAATAAAATCCGACGTAAAAAAATATACATTTAAGTATCTAATCACACATATTCCCATTCATTACGGTAGGAAAAAACGATGATAATGCAAAAATACTCTAATATATGACAATATACGATTTTTTGTCGGAGGATTTGACGAATGACAGTAGCAAAAAACGTAAACTATTTTGGAGTTCCGTTTGGATAGCGTTTTGCACCGTAGAGCCGGCGGTCACCAATTTGATTGACGAGGTAATGTTTCTCCGGTTTGCCGTTCACTTCCAAAATTTCGTAACCTACTATCCCTGCTTTGAGTAAGCCAGCCAGTATCTTGAAAAACTGGTTCTTTTCGTCAGGTGTGAGGTCACTCAAAAGTACATCTTTGGTTGTTCCGGCATTCATAAATTCTTCAACCTTTTTGAACACATTTGAAGAAATGGAAACATTGTTTTTGCGTGCTTCTGTTACGGCACTTTCGCGAACAAACCACTTGTCAGAGTTAGAGCTGCCAAGCGGAGTCGGATTGACAGGGAAGATAGCCATGTTGTCTATTAAATAATTGTGACCAATACAGTATTTGCAGTAAGTTATCGGTAATTCACTGACTAAATTGAGTCGTAATATTTTTCAACAACGATTTCATAGTACTCACAATCAATATTCTATTGCTCTTAAAATCAATTGGCATTGTTATTTAAGTATAGCTTTATAGATAAGTATATAAAAATAGGTAAGTGTACGATGCT
>CAZGNO010000063.1:0-20948 GCA_964527785.1 uncultured Chitinophagaceae bacterium | reverse complement strand
GTTGCACTCAGAATGACGGGCAATGTAAGAGATGTCATTTACAGCGGCAGCGAAGAATCTCCGTTTGCTGCTTAAGTCCTGTTTTTGTATTGCATAGCGGAGATTCTTCAGTCGAGGACTTCTTCAGAATGACAGCTATTTGATTAATGCAATTAATTTTGTCCCAGTACTTATCTGCTTTGTGTTGAACGGATGAAAGCAAAAAAAGTAATCAAGACAATGAAAAAAGGAAAGAGTTTTTGATTGAATACTATATGCAAAAAGACTTTCTCCCCATTGAATAGAGGAGAAAGTCTTGTACGAAACCAATACTATGTGGTTGAAGGTGGAAAGTATAACTATCAAAAAAATAGTTATAAAACAATATAGGGGGCTAGTTTCTTAAAATATGAGACACCAGAAAATGAATGTAAGCGGTACGATTACAGTAATACACTAACTCCATACACCAATCCAAGTGTGGATGTAGATTTCCAAATTCCGTTAGCTCGGTAGCCGATTGCAGAAGCACCAATGCCACCGCTTATAGTAACACGGCTGTCGGGTGTCCATTCCACTCCAAGGGCTGTGCGGGCAATAGGTAAGCCGTTGATAGTCGCCCCTGCGAATGATTGGACAAATGTTGCAAGCTGACCATAGCTAACAGCAGGTAAAGAAAGATGGTAGGAAGCTCCAATTGCAATAACACGTTCGTTCTGAATTTTAAGTGAATCCATGCCGTTAATCCTATAGGTCTCCTTGCGTCCGAAATAATCATTACAAACCTCAATCCCCAAAGAATTGTCTGAGTCGAGTTCATACATTGCTGCAATTGTATATGCATTGCCATTATTACCGGGGCTATTGGCATCAGCAAGCGATCCAACTCCTTGCAACTGAATATAAAATGGAACACCGGGTTGCTGTTCATTATTTGCAGAAGCGATAATACCGTCCGGATTTATCTGCGAAACATTCGAATATGAGAGATCGGAATTATATATGTTTGGTGAAACTTGAATAGCAATTGCATTTTGAGTATGTGAAATTGCTGATTCATTACTTGCTATGGCAGCTGCTTGTCTTTTTATTTCATCAAACAGAGAATTATTAGATAAGCTGTTGCTTGAT
The DNA here is from genome assembly GCA_964527785.1 of uncultured Chitinophagaceae bacterium. Lineage (GTDB taxonomy): Bacteria > Bacteroidota > Ignavibacteria > Kapaibacteriales > UBA961 > JADJXV01. The sequence goes on along the minus strand of CAZGNO010000063.1, from coordinate 19,838 downwards.
GAACTATTCAGTGAATTATCGAATGGATTGCTATTTGATAATCTATTGTACGAACTATTCAGTGAAGTATTTTTATGTAAGGATAACTCAGCAGATTGAGTTACACTTGCTATACTGCCGGCTGAAGGCGACGGAGAGGTTAGTGCAGACTGTTTGTAGTCTTGATTCTGTTCTGTGTTTGTTTTGTGCGATTGAACCTGATCGTAAGTATTGTTGTTATCACGACTAAGACCGAACCACACTGCAGCACCTCCGAGTATCATTGAGCATAATGCGACAGTACCAAATGTCAGGAATCGAAATGATGCTGAAGTCGTTGTAATTATTTGCGGCTCTTCGGATGTAGTGGGAATATCCAGTCTGGAAAACACAGATGCACGGATATTTTCGGGTGGAACAATTGAAGCCATATCGGCAGTGGCTGCTTTGTGGAGTTCTAATTCTACTCCAAACTCACGGCGCAATTCTTCGTTGCCTGCAAGTTCGTCGAATAGACTACGTTCTAAATCCGTTGAAAGTTCGCCGTCTAAATAGCGGTGTATGAGCTGAGAATATGGTGTACTCATCACAATTTACTTATTTCGTGAATAAAAGGGGCTAGTATCTCTTTAAGTTTTTCTTTTGCACGCCAAACGCGTGTTCGCATTACATTCATATTTTCTCCGCATATTTCAGCCATTTCTTTATATTCCAATCCGTTCCAATAACGCAAGACAAAAGCTTCACGTTGCTCAAATTCTAAAAGAGGGAGTGCTTTTGAAATTGTATCGAGCAGGTCTTTTTGTTCGTATGAACTTCTGGGTGATTCACTTGCAACGGTATCTTCAAAAAGCTGCTCATATGTTGTACGGTCTCGTTTAAAATTAAGGCATTTATTACGCGCTGTTATCAGCAGATACGCAGATGGCTGAGAAATGTTTTTGTCTCGAGCAACTCGATAAAATGTAATAAATGTTTCTTGGGTAATATCTCCTGCATCATCTCGACAACCGGTCACACGAAGACAATAGGCATAAATCCGTCTTTCGTGACGATCATAAAGCTCAGCAAAAACACTTTTGGCAAGGTTGTCTTCTCCCTCGTGAAGCAATTTTGTGAGTTCGTTGTCGGTATATGAGTGTAATAAAACTCTCATGAATATAATTAATCTGAGAAAATTTGCTCGTTTGTTGGTAATGACACCTAACAGTGCTATTTTATCACGAAAATTACGAAAATATTTTTTATCAGTGCTATTTTATACCGTATTCTTTGTGATAGATTGCTGCTTTATGTGTCTTTATTATGAATAGTAACATCATATTCCACCTTTAATAAACAAAAATTATGAAGCCGCTTCTAATTATTGTTCATTTCTTTTTAGTTTCACTTGTTGTGTTTATAAGTGACTATAAACAAAATAGTTGGAGTGAAAAAATTTGCTCAACTATACTCGCTGTTATTCGCTAAAACTCGAACTGAACTACTATGAGAAAATTAATCGTTATTATCATTGTATTGATAGGTTGCGTCAAGATGCAAGCTCAATCAATCATCGTATTCAATGAAAATAATGATAAATTTCCTGTAGTTAAAGCATCCTTCTATGCTAAAGACAGACAAAACAAACTCTTAGGTAATCTTAATCCCTCAAATTTCCAAGTTGTTGAAAATGGAATCCCTCGTAGGGTCATCAGTGTTACGTGCCCGAAGGATGTTACTCCGTCTAAAATTTCATCAGTGTTGGTGATGGACGTTACCGCTTCGATGTCAAACGGTAGTATCTATACAAATATGGATATAGCTAAATCGGCGGCGAAAAGATGGATCGCATCATTACCTATCAACGACTCAGAGTGTGCTGTTACAAGTTTTGACAATGACAGCTATCTTAATCAAGATTTTACGTCTCACAAGCAGCGTTTGATTGATGCTGTGAATGCTCTTCAACCCGGAGGAAGTACAAATTATAATGCTGGTTTTATTACCGGCGTAGGTGCCGCACTAAGTGTTGTAAAAAGAGCAAAACATAAGCGAGTCATTGTATTTTTGACTGATGGACAGGGAGCGGCAAACGAGCAGGAAATCTTACTGCAAGCTACAAACGAGAACACACAAATATACTGTATAGGAATTAATGTTGTTTTACCTGTAGTTCTCAAGAATATCGCTAAAAAAACCAACGGCGATTGGTTTGAAAACATAAGTTCTCCAGTGAAAATTGAAGAAATTTATGAACGTATTTTACAAACAGCGCTCGTGTCCGAAACCTGTGAATTGGAATGGGAAACAGATTTTTCGTGCAGTCAGAAACGAACTGCAGAAATTACTGTCGGCTCGCAAGCTCTTCAAACAAAATTTGATTATTCAATCACCGATATTAATGTACCCAAAATAACACTTTCATCCTTTTCTGAGCAATTTGAGGATATATCACCGGGTAATACAGATACTAGAGAAATAACTATTACAGCTAAAACCGACGGTGTTGTTATTACAAATATTACTTCATCCAATCCGGTCTTTGTCATCGAGAATGCACCAAGTGCCGAGTGGAGGTTAAATAGAGGGCAAACCAAAACATTTCGAATTCGATTTGTTCCGTTAAATTCCATCCTTACTTCATCGCAAATTCGTATTACCGGGAATATCTGTGATAGTTCATCACTTTATGTAATAGGTGGTTATCCGAATATTCGTGATCCCGAAACAACATTACGGGTCGTAGTACCGAATGGGAGCGAACACTTTTCTGTTGGAGATACTACAACAATTCGATGGACCGGAGTGTTGCCGAGTGACACTGTACAACTGGACTATTCGACAAATAACGGTGCTTCATGGCAGCCGATTGCTAAAAAAGCAACGGGACTATCTCATCTTTGGAAGATACCGACAACGATTGAAAACACTTGTTTGTTTCGAGTCAAGCAATATTACAAGCGATATGCAGATTCTTTGTTGTTTCTACTGGGGCATGAAGATACAGTCAATGAAGCGTGTTTCAGCCCTGATGGATTGCTAGCTGTAACTGTATCTGATGATAGAAAATTTATCGTTTGGAATACCGGAACAGGTTTTCCCGAATTTATGCCCATTGCTTTGCCTGATAGCAATGCCGGCTATTCTGTAGATTGGAGTTCAGATGGAACAAAAATTGTAGTCGGTCACAGCAAAGGTGCAGGGGTATATGATGCTGTTACTTTCTCCTACATCCAATCAGTTCTAATGTCACCGATGAAAGATCCTGTCAATTCATGTGTCTTTTCAAAAGATGGGCTTTATGTTGTTGCAGTTAATAATGTTGGGATCATCCTGTCGGATATAGAAAGCAAACAGGTAGAAATATTCCCTACAGAACATACTGGACATATTAACAGAATTGCCTTGGGTTATAACGCAGCGTACCATATCACTGTATTATCTGCTGCCGATGATCTAACGGCAGGACGCTCGGAAATAGAAATAACATCAAATTTCAATTCGATTATACGATCATATTCGGATCTTTCTTCTACCGATTACTCAGTAGCATATGTGGGGTGTCCGGCAAAACCCGGTATTTATTGTGCAGCATTTAGAAACGGTCAGCTTAAATTTTATCCGTCCTATGCTACTCTGTCACTATTTGGCGGTGACCCAATAAATGATATTGAATGGTCCTCTGACGGAAAATATATTGCTGTAGCACTTAATTCAGGACGACTTGCCATAATTGATGTAGTAGCTCAAAAAATTGTAAGAAGACTTGATACTGTTCATGCATCTGCTCTTTCGATTCGTTGGGACGCTTTCAATACAAGAGTAATAGCAAGTTATACAAATAACCTTGCTCTTATTTGGCAAATTGACGATCAAATTGATCAAGAAGATATATCTGACAATACTTGGGAAATTTCAGCACCGGTACTTACCGTTAATAATTTTAACAACAATATTGATTTTGGTCAGGTACTTGTTAATTTTACCAAAGATTCGATTATCCAATCAATTCTATGCGTAAGTCAGAGTCCTTTAGCGTCGTCACGAATTGATTCGGCTGTTATATTGAATGATATCAATGGTTCGTTTAATATTGTTTCCGGTGTCCCGGCTGATTTTTCACGAATTCTACCGTCATGTTTACCGATGGAGTTGAGTTTCCATCCGAAAGCAATAGGGCTTGAAACAGCAACACTTCGCCTATACTCCAATGGTCAAATATTTGATATTTCCCTTGCAGGGAATGGATTTATTATTGACATTACATACCCTGATTACAGTATTGATCTTGGGAAAGTACCGATTGGCAATACAATTGATACCACTTTCAAAGTAACAATAGGAAATTACACAGGATTCACCCTGAATGTTCCGCCAATGACTATCGCGGGTCCGGACACAAAGCAGTTCTTTATTACTGATACAGGTACAATTGTGCTTCTAAATAATGAAGAACTTAAAAAACTCCACATTGTTTTTACACCTAAAGCAATAGGTCGCACTAGCTCCAGAGTAAGAATTGATTTTAAACGTCAAGGTGCTCAATCAATACCCGGCTCTCCAATATATATTACTCTTGTCGGTGAAGGGATATGTAACATAGACAGTGCCCGTATTGTAAATGTAGGACTAGGAACGGAAATTTCAGCGAGGGTAGGAGAAATTGTTAAGATACCGCTTGTGATGAAGCAACAACCCGAACTGTCACTCGACGAGATTATTCCAAAATTCTTTTGTACTTTATCGTTCGATGCAACGATGCTTTTGCCGCTTGATCCCTTGCCGGCTGGTATTATTGATAAGAATCGAAGAATTATATCATTCGAAGAAGAATGTTTATTCAACAATGATACTTTAATGCTGATGCCGTTCCTAACATTGCTTGGTAGTGATAGTACCGTTATCATGTATATTGATTCATTATATATCAATGACGGTGGGTGTCCGATTACTGCTCAAGCAGATTCAGTTTCAATTAAGTTTCAGGATTTGTGTGTTGCGGGAGGTTCTACACGTTTACTTGTAAATTCTCCAATTACCGAAATTGCTCTTGTATCTAACCCTGCTGAAGATAATGCAAACATTAAGATTACACTTTCTGAAGACTCTCCAATTACGATTTCACTGCATGATGCTCTCGGTAGAGAGGTTATAGTTACGAGGAAAAGTTTCCTCAGTCGTGGCAGTCACAATGAAACATTGGATTGCTCACAAGTATCGTCAGGAATCTACACTCTTGTACTTTCTACTCGAAGTGAAGTAAAATTTTTGCAATTTGCAAAGCGATAATTTGGAATTTGAGCCAAAAAAGATGGTGTGTGAGTTAGATGTGTATTCGTATCTGATTTAATACCATATATTTAGGATAATCAATAGAAACAGATTGTAAGCCGTTCTTCCCTAAATCATTTTGAATTTCTTACCATTACAGCTGTCAAGGTATAAGATGGAACACAGTACTAACAAGGTACAGTCATGAGATGCCTTTTTATAGTTATAATTTGCTTGTTAGGAGCTGAGTTCGCGTGCGCACAATCTCTATCAATTATCAATGTGGATGCTACCGGTTTCCCAATGATGAAAGCAACATTTTATGCTTTTGATAGTACGGGACGTGAATATTCTCCTAATACAGACGATTTCCTTTTAACCGAAAATGGATTGCCAAGAACTATATCCACTGTGATTTGTCCCACTCCTCAGCCACCAAAGGCATTGTCGGCGGTATTGGTAATAGATGTCAGCAATTCAATGCTTTCAAAATCTAACCAAATTAGCAATATGGAGCTTGCTAAAAAGGGAGCACGTGCATGGGTAAATAAATTGCAATTTGATTCGAGTGAATGTGCAATAACCAGTTTTGACGATCAAAATTACCTGAATCGTGATTTTTCATCCGACCGTACGCAATTACTGAATGCAATAACACCGCTCGAACCGCAAGGAGGTACGGATTATGATGCAGCGTTTATCAATCAAAAAGCCGGCGGATTACTAATATCAAAAACAGGTAGCCATCAAAAAGTCATAGTGTTCCTAACGGACGGTCAACCTAATAAACTCCCGCAAGTGGACTCAATAGTAAATGAGGCGAATGCACAGAATTGTACTATCTTCTGTATTACAATAGGAATTAATGCACCACAGCCACTCAAGGATATTGCAAGAAGAACAGGGGGACTTGTTTTCGACAATATTACTTCAACGAAGGAAATAGAAGATGTGTACTTGAAAATTTTATCAATAATAGAGAACTACGGTCCATGTACAATTGAATGGCAAAGCGGCAACGGCTGCAAAGATGGTATTACAAATGTTGAATTGCAACTATTACCACTCAATTCTAGAACAGTCACACGTTACCAGCCGCCATCTACCTCAATAGGTTATATTGAGTTCTCACCACAATCTATAGTATTTAAGAATGTTCCGCCTAACTCAGCTACTCCGGCTACAGCTATCGTAAGAGTTACTGCCAGAAACATGGATTTTAATGTTGAAAACATAATCGGCTCAAATTCCATATTTACTATAAGCGAAACTAATTTCAAATTGGTAAAAGACATACCTAAAGATTTGACTGTAAATTTTATACCGGAAGACAGTGGATATGTTTTTGGTGAATTTACATTTCAGAGTACTCCATGTACAGCTATTCTGCACACAAGCGGTGGATTCCCGGGTGTTAAACCCAAAAATCAAACCTTGAAATTAAAAGAACCTAATGGTGGTGAAAAATTTGCAGTCGGGAATGATGCACTGATAAGTTGGGAAGGTGTAAGCAAATCTGATACTGTACAATTGGAATACTCAAACGATAACGGAAAATCATGGAAATTTATCACAGATAAAGCAACAGGTTTGCAATATCTGTGGAAAAACATACCGAAACCGGAGAGTAACCAATGTAAAGTTAGGGTAAAACAAATAATAGAAGATTCAATAGTAAATAGTAATTCAGGTACATTGCAATTCGATTTGAAAGGTCACACCGGTGATGTTAATGCGGTAAGCTGGAGTCCCGACGGCAAGAAAGTGGCGACTGCAAGTAAAGATAACACGGCAATCGTCTGGGATGCAGTCAGCGGTACAAAACTCTATACGTTAGCTGGGCATACGGACGAAGTGAATTCTATACAGTGGAGTCCAAATGGGACAAAAATTGTAACCGGCAGTTTCGACAGGAGATTCATAATATGGGATTCTGAAAGTGGCAAGGAAATCACTAATAAAGACGCTATCAATGGTTTGATAGATTTAGTCGCTTGGAGTCCGGACGGTACTAAGATTGCAATTGTAAGTTATAACACAACAGCAGTAGTCTGGGATACAAGACAGGGTGATTCACACTATACTTTGAATGGACACACACAGAATATTTCTACCGTTAGCTGGAGTCCGGACGGCTCGAAAATTGCATCAGCAGGGCTGGATAAAACTTCGATTATTTGGAATACTGAGTTTGGTGAAAAACTTTTAACATTGAAGGAGCATAGTGGTGGGCTCAAATCGGTTAGCTGGAGTCCTGACGGTTCTAAAATTGTAACAACGAGCATAGATAAAACTGCCATAATATGGGATGTTGTGAAGGGTATATCCCTCTCAACATTACGTGGACATGAAAATGTTGTTGAGGGTAGCTGCTGGAGTCCGGATGGTTCTAAAGTAGCAACATCCAGTAGTGATGGCAGAGCAATTATATGGGACGGCGAGAGTGGCAAGTTGCTTTATACCTTAGATGGTCATAATGGTGGAATAAATTCAATCAATTGGAATTATACGGGTTCAAAAATAGCGACAGCAAGTGATGACAATACGACAATCATCTGGGATGTAAAAAAAGGTGAAAAACTGTATACATTCGAAGGACATACAAAACCGGTCAGAGCGGTACATTGGAGTCCTGACGGAAGCAAAGTTGCTACAGCCAGTTCAGACAACACAGTAAAAATTTGGTTTGTGGGTGATGTGAATATTGCACTTCAAGAGGAGGAGTCGGATAATGTATTCAGTATTGTCGAGCCCGTAGCAGAAGCGAAAAGTATTGATCTTTTACGGTGCCTCTTGGGAAGTGTAAAAGATTCAACTGTATCAGAATTTATAAGTAATCTAAGTGCTTATCCTTGCAAAATTGATTCGATTTATTTTACAGGCGGAGATGCTGCAGCGTTCTCTCTGGTATCTGGAATCCCTAAATATGAACTTGGCGGCTGGGAATCAAAAGCTGTGGAGTTTAGGTTCAGACCAACAGATATGAGGGTACATAGAGCTATAATTAATGTTCTTTCTCAGTCAAAAATTACAAAACAAATCATTGAAGCCGAAGGCATTTTGCCTACCTTGGAAGTGATTGGAAATATTATTGATTTTGGAAAAGTACCAATTAATAATCAACGGGACATCCATGATGCCATTACTGTTAAAAATATAAATGCTTCATCGGTTACTATTAATGATATTCGGATAGCGGGTCCGAACAACATCAGTTTTTCGATACTTGACAGTGTGAGATCGTTCACATTAAATCCAAATGATACTGCCAAACTGAATGTACGGTTTGCGCCTAAAGATGTTAGTCGAACAAGCGGACGGTTGATTTTTGATTATAATGGTATCGCTAGTCCTGCAACTGTTCAGCTTTTTGGTGAAGGGTTTTGCGGAATAGACAGTACTCGAATACTGAATGTAGGTTTAGGTAACGAAATTTCGACACCAGTGGGAACAATTGTCGAATTGCCGCTCATAATGAAACTGTTGCCCGGGCAACAGCGTGAGACGATTGCCAGTAGATTCTTCTGTACATTATCGTTTGATGCTTCTATATTATTTCCGATGAAACCATTATCCCTTGGAGCACTTGAAGGGAATCGCAGGATAGTTAAAATGGACGAAATTCGTTCGGTGAACAGCGATACCATGATAAAACTGCCGTTCCTCGCTATGTTGGGCAGTGACAGCGTGGCGACTGTTCGTATCAATTCGTTTTATTTCGATGACACCGGTTGTCCTATTACTGTAAATATTGATTCTGTAAAAGTAAAACTCACAGATTTCTGTACTGCCGGTGGGTCTACCCGATTCCTTACAACGGCTCCAATTACCAAAGTGATAATGTTGCCAAATCCTCCCGAAGACAATTCCAATATTTTAATAACATTGACAGAGGATTCTCCGATAACAATTTCAATCCATGATACTTTTGGACGCGAAATCATGACCCAACGACAAGAATTGCTTGAACAAGGAAGTCATTTACAAGCATTTGATTGTACTCAATTATCATCAGGAATATATTCTTTGATGCTCACCACACGGAGTGAGGTTAAATTTTTGCAATTTGTTAAAAGGTAATTTGTTATCACCGCATGAGGAATTAAACCATGACTACTTTTCTACACCGAATAGCATTTTGTATTTTAACATTAGTACCTATCAGTGAAATATCCGCTCAATTACAATCAACAGACCGATTCGGTGTATATGGCGGATACAATATTAATTTTCACACTGCTGATTTTCGCGCTTTACCGGGTGTTCCGAATTGTTGTCCAAATTATGAAAGGGGTACCGGAGGTGGAGTAGCCCTAGGCGCACTTTACGAAATTGCGGTGTCGAATAAATTTTGGGTTACGGTTCGAGGAGGGTATTCTGTGCTCGATGCTACGTTAATCCGTGAGGAATTTGTTCCTGCTATTCGACTCTCTGACGGTCATTATTTTGCGGATGCTGCAATTGAACATCGAATTAAAGCACAACTTTCTACAATAGGAATCGAGCCGCTCATTACATTCAATCCCATAGGTGGGTTGCGATTTCATACAGGGGTTGAAGTTGCTTCACTTAGTGCAATTAATTATGATCAAATAGAGGAAATGACTGTCGAAGGTTTAGTTTTTAAAGAAAATATGAGACGAACACGCAATGAGTTCTCAGGTGAAATGCCGAATAGAAACAAGATTCAAGCTGCATTAGTGTTTGGAACAAGCATTGAGTTGCCAATTAATAAAAATCGAAGTATGTTTATTGTACCGGAGGCAATGTTTCATATTGGCTTTTCAAATCTCACTCAAGATGTATCTTGGAAAGCAAATTCTTTCCGTATTGGACTTGCGCTTAAATATGCACCGCAATCAGTTTCGTTACCGGCGATTGAGAATCCTGCTGCTCCATCCGATACCCTTCCCCCTATTGTAGAAAACACAAGTACTAACCACTCTTCCAAAACAAAAGAAATTCTGAAAGAACAAGCATCGTTGGGATCCTTCGAGGTATTCGGAGTTTCGGATAAGGGTGAGCAATTTCCTATTAAAGAGATTAGGGTAGAAGAATTTATTTCGACTCAGTTAAAGCCATTATTACCATACATATTTTTTGATGCAAACAGTGCTGCAATCCCAAAACGATATAATATACTTGCACCATCCGATCGCTCACAGTTTTCATTAAATCAAGCCGGACATTCTTCAACGATAGAATTCTATCATCAAATTCTGAATATTGTTGGCAAACGAATGTTGGAAAACACTGATGCAGTTCTAAAAATAACGGGTTTCAATACCGAAGAAGAAAAGGAGTCGAAGGTACTTTCATCCAAAAGAGCAGAGAAAGTGAAGGATTATCTGGTTTCTGTATGGAATATTCCCTCGCGCCACATTAAAATCGAAAACAGGAATCTACCCACAAATGCATCACCGACAGATGATAAAGAAATAGCTGCTTTTGAAGCCGAGATGCGTCGTGTTGAATTAAGTAGTGACAATACTGCAATACTTGCTCCCGTCATGTCGCGTGATACTATTCGGAGTGCGTATCCTCGTGCTGCCAGGATAATTGCCGATTATAAGAATTGGAGTGCAAATATTGATTCAAAAGGTAAAATTATTACAACATTATCACCGTCAGCCCTGAATTATGCTGAATGGCATCCTACAGAATATGTGGCATCGCTTGGCGAATCGGTTACTATAACAGGTAACGGAGAAGCAACCGGAAAACAGAAAAAAATTCCGATAGAACTTTACTCACTCCATCGCAAGGAGAGCGAGCAACGTGCCGATAAAACTGTTGATAAATATTCACTTATACTGTTCGACTTTGATCGTTCTGACCTTTCATCGCAAAATAAAAGCATTGCGGAATTTGTTAAAAGCGCACTTACTCCGCAGGCAACAGTTTCTATAGCCGGAACTACCGATCAACTGGGAGATGCCGGCTACAATCGTAAACTCTCACTAGACCGTGCCCGTGCTACAGCAGCAGCACTTGGTGTGCAGACAGTCAATCTGTCCGGTGAAGGTGAGAGCGAAATGTACCCGAATGCACTGCCTGAAGGGCGATTCTATAATCGAACTGTAGTTATTACTGTCGAAACACCGAAATAGAGTGTTGATTGTGATTTGCATGGAATATAGCTGATATTTTGAGTCTAGTTCGAGAATGTCTTAAGTAAGTGATAGGACTATAATGACCGAACTATTAAATTCATAAAATTGTTTGGTTGAAAAATTGGCAAGTGCTAGATGATTCGACTAAGCTTAGTATGACAAACAAGTTACGTCACACTGATCCCGTCGTTGTTCAATTACTTGTCAAATTATGGATATTAATTGCGACGATTATTTTTGTCTCAGCACTTAAGTTCACAAAATTAATTGTAGTATTCGAATAGCTGTCATTCTGAAGAAGTCCTCGACTGAAGAATCTCCGCTATGCACTACAAAACATGACTTAATCAGCATACGGAGATTCTTCACTGCGTTCAGAATGTCAGGATTGAATGTATCAATTTATTCTGTCCCGGTACTTAAAAGCCAACCGGACTCCAATTTAAAATAGAAAACAGAACACTCTCAACTGCACAATGAACACAGTACTGGTAATAGACGACGAACCGAAAATCAGAACGCTGCTTTCCAGATTAATTCAATCCGAAGGATTCGAGGTAGTTGAGGCAGCTGACGCGAAATCTGCCCTCAAAAAAATAGCGAACTATGATATTGATGTTGTCTTCTGCGATGTGAAACTCCCCGATGCAGACGGAGTGGAGCTTACCAAGAAAATCAAACAGCAATATCCGCTCACCGAAGTAGTCGTTTTGACTGCCTATAGTAATATAGCCGACGGGGTACTTGCTACCAAAAACGGCGCATTTGATTATATCACCAAAGGCGATGATAACGACCGTATTATCCCGCTTCTCTACAGAGCTGTCGAAAAAGCTCACCTCCAAAAACGAATACGGGATTTGGAACGGCATATCGGAGAAAAATATTCATTTCGTTCGATTATAGGTACTTCCCAAGCTATTAGCGATGCAATTTTGCTCGCACAAAAAGTTGCACCGAATGATACAATAGTCCTTCTTACGGGTGAAACAGGAACAGGAAAAGAAGTGTTTGCCGGGGCGATCCACACTGCAAGCAAGCGTTCAGGCAGAAATTATGTGGCGGTGAATTGCAGTACATTCAGCAAAGATATGCTCGAAAGTGAATTGTTCGGTCATCGTCAGGGAGCATTTACAGGAGCAATTAAAGACAAAAAGGGCTTGCTTGAGGAGGCAAACGGAGGTACGCTGTTTCTCGATGAAATAGGAGAAATTCCTCTAGATCTTCAAGCTAAACTGCTGAGGGTACTAGAGATCGGTGAGTTCTACAAACTTGGTGATACAAAACCGACAACCGTTGATTTTCGACTAATTGCTGCAACTAATCGTGATTTAAAAAAAGAAAGTGATGCACACCGTTTCCGTTCTGATTTATATTACCGTTTGAATGTATTTGAGATTCATTTGCCACCCTTACGGGAACGCCTGAAAGACGTAAAGCCCCTTGCCGTCTATTTTACTGAGTATTTCTGCACCAAAACCAAAAAGCCAATTATGAAGATGAGCAAAGAATATGTGCAGTGTTTGGAACATTACCAATGGGCAGGAAATATCCGTGAACTCAAGAATATCGTGGAGAGGAGTGTGATTCTGAATGATTCTAATGAACTGACACCAGCTTGTCTGCCACTCGATTTGCAGCACAGGTTACAGTCCGATACCTCTCTTTCCGCCTTCGATTTGTCGAGTATAGAGAGATTACATATTCAAAAAGTATTAAATTACACAAGTGGAAATAAGACGGAAGCTGCCAGATTGCTGAATATCGGCTTGACGACGCTTTATCGAAAAATAGAAGAGTTCAATTTATAAAATATTTACAGGGGATTATTATGAAACAACTGTTTCATTCAATTGCAGTTCATAAGAAAAAGATATTGTGGGGGGTAGTGGGTATTGTTGTTGCTCTTCAATTTTTCCGTCCTGAACGAAATCTTGGGAATGCTGCCTCGCAGAATGATATTACTCATGCGACATTGGTTCCTCAGGAGATACAGACTATTCTTACCGCTTCTTGTTTTGATTGCCATTCTGACCATACGGAATATCCTGTGTACACAAATATCCAACCTGTCGGCTGGTGGATGGCTGACCATATTATCGAAGCAAAGAAAGAACTTAACTTTTCGCAATTCAATACTTACAGCATTAAAAGAAAAATTAAAAAATATCGTGAAATTGAAGAGCAGATTGTAGAAGGTGAAATGCCGCTTGATTCTTATTTGTGGATTCATGGTGAAGCAAAACTAGACCCAAATCAAAAGAAACTGATGATTGATTGGGCAGTTGAAAACCGAATGACCCTTGAAAAGCAATACCCGGATTCTATCCCCAAGAAGCGCTAACACCCCTTTCCAAAATGAAAAACCCTTCCAAATCGGAAGGGTTTTTTTGTTTGTATCAATCAATATAAAAATAGATATGATTCGTATAACCTTGTATTCTATAATAATGTTGCGCCATTCTTGCAATGTGCCTCCAACCATGTGGCACAACATTTTCAAAAGAGTATATGCAAATTGAATACTCACATTCAAAAACACAATAATGATAACTGTACTCTTGCCGGCACTCGGAATTCTTCTTTTCGGATTATGTTATAAATCAATCTACTATTTCGAGAAAATATAATGATTGCGCTCTTAATCCTATCCATTGTGGTATTTGGCTATTTATGCTATGTAATGCTTAAACCGGAAAAATTCTAACATAAATTTTACTATGAATACAGAAATATTCGGCATTATAGCCATGTTCGGAATCGCATTGCTGCTTGCAATGCCTTTCGGTAAATACATGGCAAAAGTATATGCCAACGAATACACTTTTTTAGATTCTTTTCTTAATCCGATCGAACGACTCATTGCCAAACTATGCGGGATTAATTTGAATGAGGAGCAGAACTGGAAGCAGCATATGGTGATATTGCTTGCAATAAATGTTGTATGGTTTCTGCTTGGAATGTTTGTAATGATGAATCAGGGATGGCTGCCGCTCAATCCGGATAATAACCCAAGTCAATCTGCTCATTTGGCATTCAATACTATCATATCCTTTGTTGTTAACTGTAACTTACAGCACTATTCAGGTGAAAGTGGGTTAAGCTATTTAGGACAATTGTATTTGATGTTCCTCCAGTTTGTTAGTGCAGCAATCGGTATGTCTGCTGCTGTAACTCTCTTTCATGGGTTGCGCCAGGGCACATTCACAACACTTGGTAACATCTATAACTTCTTTATAAAATCTTGCACAAGAATATTGATGCCTGTTTCGATTGTTATCTCAGTTATCTTTTTATTGAACGGTATGCCGATGACATTTGAAGGCAAGGATACAATGATTTCGATGCAAGGTGATACCACTCAAGTAAGCCGGGGACCTGTTGCGGCATTCATTCCCATCAAACATCTGGGTACGAATGGCGGTGGTTTCTTCGGATCTAATTCATCCCATCCGTTTGAAAATCCGAACTATTTGACAAATATGGTTGAAATGATTGCACAGATGCTTATTCCTTTTGCAATGGTGTTTGCTTTTGGGCATTTTCTCAAACGCAAAAAGCTGTCGTGGACAATCTTCGGAGTTATGACCGTAGGATTTCTGCTTTTGACCATTCCGACTATTATTGCTGAAGTAGACGGAAACTCTGCAATTACTTCTATAGGTATAGCTCAAAACACAGGTAATATCGAAGGGAAAGAAATGCGGTTCGGTGCAGCTTCGTCGGCATACTGGAGTATTGCTACTACGGTTATATCTGCGGGAAGCGTGAATAGTATGCACGATAGTTTCACACCGCTTGCAGGCATGAATCAAATGCTGGCAATGATGGTAAATGCTTTGTATGGCGGAGTAGGTGTCGGAGTGCTAAATTTCTTTGTTTTTATAATTTTAGCAGTGTTTATATCAGGGTTGATGGTAGGGCGTACACCCGAACTCTTCGGTAAGAAAGTAGAGGCACGTGAAGTGAAAATAGCTGCGACTATTGCAATTCTCCATCCACTTTTGATACTCACAGGAACAGCCCTTGCATCACATTTAGCATCGAATGATACGCAAATGGTGTGGTGGTTCGACGGAAAAGCAAAGGGCTGGCTAAATAATCCGGGGTATCATGGCTTCTCTGAAATGCTGTATGAATTTACATCATCGGCAGCTAATAACGGCAGTGGTTTTGAGGGTTTGGGCGATAATAACCCGTTTTGGAACATTACAACAGGGATTGTGCTGCTCATAAGCAGATATTTGCCGATTATCGGTCCTGTAGCAATTGCAGGATTATTGGCAAATAAAAAATATATTCCCGAAAGTGCCGGGACACTCAAAACTGATACTTTTACATTCGGAATCATGATGTTTACCGTTATAGCAATTATTGCTGCTCTTTCGTTCTTTCCTGCGCTTGCTCTAGGTCCGCTTGCCGAATACTTCAGTATGGGGTAATAAGTATTCTTAAAAACATAGCCCACGATTTCAACCGTGGGGCTTAATAGAAAAATAACAATGAAACACAAAAAAACATCATTATTCTCTAGGCAATTAGCATCAGTTGCATTCAATCAGTCATTTGTTAAGTTAAACCCGAAGATATTATTTCGCAATCCTGTCATGTTTACTGTGGAACTTTGCACTGCCGTTATGCTTATTGAATCGGTACATCAATTGACGGTTTCGGGTATTGCTCACGCATTTATCTATAACATCACAATCTTTATTATTCTCTTACTTACATTGCTGTTCGCTAATTTTGCAGAAGCGATAGCTGAGGCACGCGGGAAAGCCCAAGCCGAATCACTCCGGAAAACACGACAGGAAACTCCTGCAAAATTACTGTACGAAAACGGAACGCAGAAAACCGTAAGCTCATCCGAACTTCGAAAAGGTGATATGTTCTACTGCGAAGCAGGCGACATTATACCGACAGACGGAGAAATTATCGAGGGACTTGCAACGATTGACGAATCGGCAATCACGGGCGAAAGCGCACCGGTAATTCGTGAAGCAGGTGGGGATAAATCAAGTGTAACCGGTGGTACTAAAGTTCTATCCGATCAGATAAAAGTTGTAGTAACTACCCAGCCGGGCGAGTCATTTTTAGATAAAATGATTGCGTTGGTAGAAGGAGCGAGCCGTCAAAAAACACCGAATGAAATTGCATTGACAATTTTGCTTGCTGCTTTTACACTCATATTTATTATCGTGTGCGTAACTCTCAAGCCATTTGCTGATTACGCAAATACGCCGATTTCAATAGCTGCATTTATTTCATTGTTCGTTTGTTTAATTCCAACTACTATCGGAGGGCTGCTCTCGGCAATCGGTATTGCAGGAATGGACAGAGCACTCAGAGCAAATGTGGTAACCAAATCCGGTAAAGCGGTCGAGACAGCGGGTGATATTGATGTTCTGCTCTTGGATAAAACCGGTACAATAACTATTGGAAACAGAAAAGCAACAAATTTCTATCCCGCTCACGGGATTGAAATGAATGAATTTATCAAGAATGCTGCCCTCAGTTCATTAGCCGACGAAACACCGGAAGGGAAAAGTATAGTGGAGCTAGCAGGCGCCGACAAGGTTAAGTATTTGTCAATCGAAGGGGCATCGCTCATAAAATTTACTGCCGAAACTCGCACAAGCGGTGTTGTACTCAAAGACGGGACTAATATTCGCAAAGGTGCAAAAGACGCCATTAAAAAAATTACGGAAGCAGCAGGGAATGATTTTCCAGATGAAACCGAAGAGCAAGTGCAGCAAATATCCTCAAAAGGTGGAACTCCGCTTGTGGTGATGAAAAACGAAATTGTTCAGGGTGTGATTGAATTACAGGATATTATCAAACCCGGCATTTCCGAACGATTCGAACGTTTGCGCAAAATGGGTGTAAAAACAGTGATGGTAACGGGTGATAACCCGCTCACAGCAAAATTCATTGCCGAAAAAGCAGGTGTTGATGATTATATAGCCGAAGCCCGACCCGAAGATAAAATGAATTACATCAAAAAAGAGCAGCAGAACGGAAAACTTGTTGCGATGATGGGTGACGGTACAAACGATGCACCGGCTCTCGCTCAAGCAGACGTTGGTGTGGCAATGAACAGTGGCACACAGGCAGCCAAAGAAGCTGGGAACATGGTGGATTTGGATAATGACCCCACAAAACTAATTGAAATAGTTGAAATAGGCAAGCAATTACTTATGACACGAGGTACTCTTACCACATTCTCGATAGCTAATGATGTTGCCAAGTACTTTGCAATTGTTCCTGCACTCTTCATTACTTCGATTCCTGCTTTAGAAGGGTTAAATATTATGCGGCTTCATTCACCAGAAAGTGCGATTCTTTCTGCGGTCATTTTCAATGCAATTATTATTCCTGTTCTCATACCGCTAGCTCTACGGGGAGTGACATACAAGCCGATTGGTGCAGAAGCAATTTTGAGGAGAAATCTCATAATCTACGGTTTGGGAGGAATTATCGTTCCTTTTATCGGGATTAAATTGCTTGACGTTATTGTTGCATTATTTATTTAAACAATTACTATGAAAAACAATCTTTTACCTGCATTAAAATTAACCCTTGTTCTATTAATTATCACGTCATGTGTTTATACTTTTATTGTATGGGGTTTGGCGCAACTTACTCCGAGTGGAGGCATCGGTGAAGCAATTACCTACAACAACGAAAAATACTATACAAATATCGGACAATCTTTCACAGACGACAAGTATTTTAATTCACGCCCATCTGCAGTGGGTTATAATGCAGCCGGTTCGGGCGGCAGCAATAAGGGACCGAGTAATCCCGAATATCTTGGACAGGTTCAAGCGCGAATTGACACGTTTTTAGTGCATAATCCTGATGTAAAAAAATCGGACATTCCATCCGAAATGGTAACGGCATCAGGAAGCGGACTCGACCCGCATATTACTCCGGAAGCTGCACTTGTACAGATAAAAAGAATTGCGAAAGTTAGGAATATGAGCGAGGAAAGGTTAATAAAACTCGTTACAAATAATACTGAAAAACCTTTGCTCGGACTTTTAGGAACGGAAGTAATAAATGTATTAAAACTCAATATTGAGTTGGATAAACTTAAGGGGAGTTCTATAAATTAACTTATTAATTATCAAGTAATTATGATTAAATTTGCATAAAAACGCTAAATACTACTATGAAGCATCACAATTACAAGCAACAAGGTAAGAAGAGTTTATTTGCCAATGAATTATCAGTTGAATTGTTATCAGCCATTGGTAATCCATTAGAAGTTATTAGTACTGTTATTGATTTTGAAATGTTCCGTAAGCTACTGGAAGCAAAATTATTAAATCATACCAAAACAAGTAATTCTGGAGCCAGACCATACGATGTAGTATTGATGTTTAAGATTCTCATTCTGCAACGCTATTATGGTCTCGGCGATAAACAAGTTGAATATCAAATTATAGATAGAACAAGTTTTAGAAACTTTTTGGGTCTTGATACCGGAGATAAAGTGCCGGATGAGAAGACAGTATGGGCATTTAGAGAAACCCTGATCAGAACCGGACTTGTAGAAGAATTATTTCTACAATTTGTTACATATTTAACCTCAAAAGGTCTAATATTCAATGAGGGTCAGCTTGTTGATGCAAGTTTTACAGTAGCACCTCGCCAACGGAATACTCCTGAAGAAAATGCAACAATAAAACAAGGCAAGGGCGAAGAATTATGGAAAGATAATATCCATAAGAAATGCCACAAAGACATAGATGCCCGTTGGACAAAGAAAAACGGAGAAACTTTTTATGGCTATAAGAATCATGTAAAAGTAGATACCAAAAGCAAGTTTATCAACACATTTAGCGTTACCGATGCCTCAGTTCATGATTCCCAGCCCTTGGATGATTTGTTAACGGAACGGGACAAGGGACAAGGAATACACGGCGATAGCGCATATACTGGAGAGAAGCAAGAAGAAACAATATCAAAGTACAAAATGATAAACAAGATCCATGAAAAAGGTTATAGAAACCGCCCTTTAACAGAAGTTCAAAAATCAAGTAATACAGTAAAGTCGAAATCACGCTCTCGTGTAGAACATGTATTTGGATTTATGGAACAAAGTATGCATGGATTAGTTGTCAAATCAATAGGCATTCTACGAGCTACAGGGACAATAGGACTAATGAATTTAACATATAATATATTCCGCTATGAACAAGTAACAAGAATAGTGATTTAACAATTTAATTAACAAAGTAGATAATAAATTCTCTAATGTAAACTTAAATAACCATGTTGGGTCTCAATTTAACAAACTTTTAGGTGTACAGATTCTTTTTTCAAAAAATGTATCAGTATTAATTCTGATACATTTAACTACAAATGGCTAAAAATTGAATTTTAAGAACCCACCTTAATATTAATTAATAAAATATCATTTCAATAACTGATGTTACGCAACAATTACTGTATTGAGTTTCTTCCCTAGTCAAGTCAGGTGCTACA
>CAZGNO010000062.1:0-20987 GCA_964527785.1 uncultured Chitinophagaceae bacterium | reverse complement strand
ACCTGACTTGACTAGGGAAGAAACTCAATACATTAATTGTTGCGTAACATCAGAAATTAAGTCTTGTGATAAACATATCGTTAAATAAAATATTATTCACAATAATAATAAAATAACATGAAAGATGATTTGAATAAAGTTGAAATTCTCTTAGTTGAGGATAATATGAGCGATGCTGAAATGACAATTCGTGCACTAAAGAAAAACAATCTTGCAAATAAATTATTACATTTGAAGGATGGTGCTGAGGCACTAGATTTTTTATTTGCTCAAGGGATTTATTCTGATCACAAGGTTGAGAATATCCCTAAAGTGATATTGCTTGATTTAAAAATGCCTAAAGTAAATGGGATTGAGGTGTTGCAAAAAGTAAGAGCGGATGAGAGAACCAAAAAAATTCCTATTGTAGTACTCACATCTTCCAATGAAGATCCTGATATTCAGCAATGTTATCTTTTGGGTGCCAATAGTTATGTAGTAAAACCTGTTCAATTTGAAAAATTCATAAAAGCAGTTTCTGAACTGGGTTTATATTGGCTGTTAATAAATCAGCCACCTAAATAAATTAAATTCGATAAATCAATACAGAACTTTTACCCAATACTAAGTAGTGGGACAGATTAAATTGATACATTCTGTTCTGTCGTTCTGATTGTTAGTGATGAATCTCAGCAAAGCTGTTCCGTTTTTTTTTGTAGTTCATAATGGAGATTCTTCAGTCGGAGGACTTCGTCAGAATGACAGCTATGGTATTACATCAATTCATTTTTCCCATACTATTTACCAAATAAAGGGGCTTTTGTAGGTATCACAATTATTTGTATCAAAGAAAGCGATCAATGTTATGAGAGAATACCGAATATTACATCTAGAGGATTCGCGTAGTGATTCCGATATGGTAAAAAGACAACTGGAAAAAGGTGACTTTAGATTCCAGTATTTTTTTGCTGATGACAAAGAAAGTTTTTTGAGTGGGCTGGAGGATTTTAAACCTAATGTAATTCTGTGTGACCATGCTCTTCCTCAGTTTGACTCGGTTGCCGCACTTGAAATTTACAAGGAAAGAAAATTGGAGATTCCTTTTATTCTTGTTACCGGCAGCGTTTCTGAAGAGTATGCTGTGGAAATGATACAAAAAGGAATTGATGATTATTTGCTGAAAACCAACTTGCACCGATTACCCCTGGCTATTGAAGGAGCAGTATATAAAAGAGAAAACGAATTGAAGATAAAAGAAGGCGTTAAAAAACTCAAGTATAATGAATTTCGGATGAAGGAAGCTCAGAGGATTGCACATCTAGGTAATTGGGAAATTGATTTTGCTTCCGGAAAAGCGTTGTGGTCGGATGAAACTTGCGAAATCTTCGGCATTCCTCACGGTGAAAACATTCAAACATATAACAGTTGGCTTTCATTCGTTCATCCTGATGATTTGAACCATGTCACAAAAGCAATACAAGAATTACAAAAATCAATAACCGATTCTAAGTTGCACAACCGGATTATTCTTAAGGACGGAACTGTAAAGTACGTTTATTCCGAAAGCAAGGTAAAATATGATGAGGATGATAACCCTATTGGTTTATACGGAATAACCCAAGATATTACAGAACATAAGATCGTCGAAGAAAATTTGAGGAAATCCGAAGAACAGTTTCGGCTCATCTCAGAAAATGTTGCTGATATGATTGCTGTTTTCGACTTAGAGGGAAGACGATTATACACCAGCCCTTCTTATATGGCAATTTTCGACGAGTCTCAACCGCTTATAGGGACTGATTCATTTCTGATAATCCATCCTGACGATAGGGAGAACGTTAGAAAAGCTTTTCAAGAGACTATTAGAACCGGTGCCGGATATAGGGCGGAATACCGAATTGTGCCACAGAACGGAAATACATATGTTATTGAAGCACACGGAAGTGTTATACGAAACTCTTTGGGTGAAATCATTCAAGTTGTTGTGGTGTCCCGTGATATAACTGAGAAAAAACAATTGGAAAATCATTTTTTGCGAATGCAGCGCATGGAAAGTATTGGAACTTTGGCAGGTGGTATTGCACACGATCTTAATAATATTTTCGCACCTATTTTATTGTCCATAGCTGCCCTAGAGAAAAAACTTACCGACCCGGCAAGTCAAAAAATGATACATATGTTGGAGGCATCTACGAATCGGGGAGCAGAACTTATAAAACAAGTATTGTCATTTGCTCGTGGTGTCGAGGGAGAGTTTACGATAATACAGGTTCGCCATATAATTGATGAAATAGGGAAAATAGTTAGTCAAACCTTTCCAAAATCAATTTTATTTCGCACAAGTTTCCCTAAAAGTTTACCGACAATTTCGGCTGATGCTACCCAACTTCATCAAGTTCTCATGAATCTCTGTGTAAACGCTCGTGATGCTATGCCGAGCGGTGGGATAATTGATATTGAAACAGAAACTGTCGTTCTGGATGAACAGTATAAGAAGATGCACATTGAGGCAAACGTGGGAACGTATGTAGTTATCTCTGTTTCCGACAAAGGGATGGGGATTTCCCCTGAGATAATGGAAAGAATCTATGAACCATTTTTTACGACAAAAGAATTTGGCAAAGGAACGGGTTTGGGGCTTTCTACTGTCTCAACGATTGTGAAGGGGCATAATGGATTTATCAATGTGTATAGTGAGCTTGGTAAAGGTACAACATTTAAAATACATTTGCCTGCTCAGGATGGAGTAGAAGCTATAGACCACATACAAAAAGTGGAATTACCCACCAGCAATGGCGAGCTAATCCTCTTAGTAGATGATGAAGAGAGTATTCGTGAAATTACCAAAATAACTCTGGAAGAATACGGATATTCAGTTCTTACTGCCTCCGACGGTACAGAAGCAATAGCACTATATGCTAATTATACAGATCAAATCGCTCTGGTGATAACTGATATGATGATGCCTTATATGTCCGGTGAGGCAACCATTCGAGCAATCCAAAAAATGAATCCCAACGCGAAGTTTATTGCTGTCAGTGGTTTAAAACTAATCGGTGATATTATCAATCACCCTTCAGTAGAGTTCTTGAATAAGCCATTTACTTCAGAAAAATTGTTGGGTGCTATTTCGGTGACACTTCATAAGAAGCAAGAAGAGCTTTGCTATTGAGTTTTTAAAAGTTCCGGCATGATGATATGTGTCGGAACTTTTTGGTATTGTAGGTCGTTCAGTGCTTTGTGAATATAAACGACCTTTTGAATCCACACCAAAAGAAAACCCCTCCTAACCTCAATCTATCAACCTTCCCGTAGCATTTTCGTATATTTGTGAAAAGTTAAATCATTCAATAGGACTACAATGGCGGCATATCCATTCGCAGATATAGAAAGAAAATGGCAAAAATACTGGCAAGAACACCAAATCAACGTTACTGAAGATGATTTTACCAAGCCGAAGTATTATGTATTGGATATGTTTCCGTATCCGAGCGGGGCAGGCCTGCACGTGGGGCATCCCGTAGGATACGTTGCAACGGATATTATTGCCCGTTATAAAAAGATGAAGGGTTTTAATGTTTTACATCCGATGGGGTTCGATGCCTTTGGTTTGCCGACTGAACGCTACAGTATGGTGACCGGGATTCACCCGATTGAGGCAACCGCATTAAACGTAGAAACATACAAACGGCAACTTGGTATGCTTGGGATGAACTACGACTGGTCGCGTGAAGTGAATACTACCAATCCTGATTTTTACAAATGGACACAGTGGATATTTCTGAAAATATATAATTCATGGTATGACCATTCTATGGATAAAGCTCGTCCGATTGACGAGCTGCCTATTCCGGCTGAATTAATTGATGCTGCTGAAATTGAGAAGTATCGTGATGCTCATCGCTTGGCATATACTGCGAATATTCCTGTGAATTGGTGCGAAGAATTGGGAACAGTACTTGCAAATGAAGAAGTGGATGAATGGACAGGCAAGGGCTACACCGTTGAGCGTCGCCCGATGCGCCAATGGATGCTCAAAATTACAGAATATGCCGACCGTTTATTGAAAGATTTAGACCTTGTGAACTGGCCTACTTCTACCAAAGAAATGCAAAAACATTGGATTGGCAAAAGTGTCGGTGCGGAGATTTCTTTTCCGGTATTGGGAGAAGAAGATACTATCCGTGTGTTTACAACACGTCCCGATACTGTATTTGGAGCTACGTATATTGTGCTGTCGCCGGAGCATCCGCTCGTGGAAATGATTGTAACAGATGATTGCAAGGAAATTGTGGAGGATTACCGCAAACAAGCATCATTGAAAAGCGATTTGGAACGAACTGAACTGGCAAAAGAAAAAACCGGTGTGTTTATTGGCGGTTACGCACTGAATCCGGCTACTAACAAGGAAATCCCTATTTGGATAGCTGATTATGTACTGGCTCATTACGGTACAGGTGCTATTATGGCTGTACCGGGACATGACGAACGTGACCACGAATTTGCTACTACATTTGGTTTGCCAATTGTCCGCGTGGTGACAAGCAATCCACGTTATTTTGAGGAACGGTTGGTTAATGACGACGAACCTGACATTACTGAAGCAGCATTCACAGACTACGGCTATAATGTTGATTCGTTCAATGATGAAGTTTCGCTCGACGGATTGCCTACTCAGGAAGCAAAAGATAAGATAATTGCATGGCTTGAAGAAAACGGAATAGGCGAGAGCAAAGTACAGTTCAGATTGCGTGACTGGCTGTTCTCACGCCAGAGGTATTGGGGGGAGCCGGTGCCGATTATGTATTTTGACGATGGTACAAAACGCTCGTTGGATGATGACGAACTGCCGCTCATACTACCGGAAGTGGAAAATTACAATCCGGCAGGCACAGGCGAATCACCTTTGGCTACAGTAGAATCGTGGGTAGATTTCATAGATAAAAAAACCGGTAAACACGCTCGCCTTGAAACTAATACAATGCCGCAATGGGGCGGCTCGTGCTGGTATTATCTGCGGTATCTCGACCCTAAGAACTCCGATACATTCTGTGATTTTACAAAGCAAGAGTATTGGATAGGGGATTCGGGTGTTGATTTGTATGTAGGCGGTGCGGAACACGCCGTTCTTCACTTGCTCTATGCAAGGTTTTGGCATAAAGTACTATTCGACTACGGCTTGGTTTCGTCCAAAGAGCCGTTTGCAAAACTCTTCCATCAGGGAATGATACTCGGTGAAGACAATCGCAAGATGTCGAAATCGTGGGGGAATGTAATTAATCCGGATGATGTCATCAGGGATTTTGGCGCAGATTCTTTAAGAGTATTCGAGATGTTCATGGGACCTCTTGAATCAGTCAAGCCGTGGGCAACAAAAGGGGTAGAGGGCGTTCTGCGCTTTTTGAATCGTGCATGGCGTATGATTGCTACAGAGGAAAACGAACTTTCAGAGCAGGTCCAAGATGTGAAAATGACAGATAAGCAAGAATTCATATTGCATACATTGATTAAAAAGGTAGCAGACGATATCGAAAATCTTGGGTTCAATACGTCTGTATCGCAAATGATGATATTTGTGAATGAATTTACTCAAAATGAAGTAAAGCCGCGCGAAGCGATGGAAAAATTTGTGCTGTGCCTTGCTCCGTTTGCACCGCATATTTGCGAGGAATTATGGAGAATTTTGGGTCATACAGCGTCTGTCTGCTTGGAGCAATTTCCTGCATGGGAATCTCACAAATTGGTGCAATCAACGATTGAGATAGTGTTGCAGGTAAACAGTAAAATCCGATCGAAAATCGTAGTTTCGGCAGATGCACATCAAGAATCAATCGAAAAACTTGCACTCTTGGATGAGCAAGTCCAGAAACATATCGCAGGGATGGAAATCCGAAAAGTAATATCTGTGAAAGGGAAGCTGGTTAATTTTATAGTCGGATAATAAAACGTATGAACGATATACTGATTACCGCACTGATTGGCGCATTTATAGGGACAAGTTCGGGAATGTTGGGGTTGGGTGGTGCGCTTGCTGCCACCCCGCTTCTGAAAATACTGGTAGGGCTGCCACCGCTTCTTGCGCTAGCATCGCCACTTCCATCTACACTTCCATCGGCAATATCCGGTTCAATTGTATACAGACGGCTCGGATTAATCAATTATAAATTGGCAATGTGGGTGCTTGTTGCAGCATTACCGATGAATATCGTAGGGACTCGAGCCACTCAATATATTCCTCCGGTAATGCTGATGTATCTTACCGGTGGGTTTATTGCACTTGTAGGCGGTACATTTTTTATTCGCGGCTGGCTTCTAAAAGAAGCACCTGAGGAAGCAGTACGGCATTCTATTGGCTGGGCATTATTTACGGGGGTACTTACCGGATTGGTGTCGGGTATTTTGGCAATCGGAGGTGGAATAGTGATGATACCGTTATTTATAAGGATTAATAAATTACGAGTTAAATCAGCTTTTGCGACTTCTCTGTTTACTATTGCTGTACTGGCAATACCGGGGAGTATAGGTCATTATCTTTTGGGGCATATTCATATCCAGACCATGGTTATCTTGATGATAATGGTAGTGCCGTTTTCGTATTTGGGTGCAAGTTTAGCTGTGAAATTGCGCGGCAGAACCCTCGAACGGATTTTCGGTACGTTTATGCTTGCGCTTGCCGTTTATTTTATCCTCACACAGTAGATGAAGACGATTCTGATTCTTGCTTTTCTTGCTCTCCTTCCGCATATTCTCCACGCTCAATCCGATACGTCACTTGTCCGGCTTCGTGATATTGATTCTACAATACTTCAGGATGTTCGCTACGCTTCCAATAATAATTTCACAGGCAAAATTCTATATCCTCGAGCAGAA
Source organism: uncultured Chitinophagaceae bacterium (assembly GCA_964527785.1). Taxonomy (GTDB): domain Bacteria; phylum Bacteroidota; class Ignavibacteria; order Kapaibacteriales; family UBA961; genus JADJXV01. The sequence continues at coordinate 14,138 of CAZGNO010000062.1, read as the reverse complement.
ATTTACCTTCGGAAGGAAGTGGCACTCAAACTTTCACTTGTACAAGCCCATCTGCGAACTCTCGGCTATCGTATAAAAATATTTGATGGTTATCGTCCATTCTCTGTTCAAAAACTATTGTGGAATGCCACTAAACTGAAACGGTATGTAGCAAATCCTGCGAAGGGTTCAAAGCATAATCGAGGAGTGGCTGTAGATGTGACAATTGTAAACTCTCAGGGTATGGAGCTTGATATGGGGAGCGAATTTGACAGCTTTTCGGAGAAGTCAGGGAGGGGTTCAAAGCTGCCTCCGCACATTCGAAACAATCGAACGATACTGATAACTGCAATGAGGAAGTATGGATTTATTCCGAACTCACGGGAGTGGTGGCATTTTGATTATTCCGGCTGGAGAAGATACAGAGTGATGGATTGGAAATGGTGGTAAGGATTCTATCTCACCACCGAAAACTTCCCAAGTGTAGTATTATCACGAATATCCAAAGTATAGAGATACACTCCTGACGGAAGCCGGTTAATTTCAGGAATCCACTGTACCATACGTTTCCCTTCGTAGATATTAGCAGCAATCTCACCGGTAAACATGGATTGCCATTCGAGAGTATAGACCGTTAGGATGATTTTATCGTTGTAATTAGCATCCGTCGGGACAGGGAAATACAGTGCATCATCAGTACCAGCATGAAATGGGTCGGGAAAGGGATAATCGCCTGTACTAGAGGAAAATCCGTTTGTCAGGTTGTGTTTCTGACATATTTCAGGGTTTGTCGTGGTAATATTCCAATTGTAACGCGTACCATCTATCGGGTTGGGTAATGCCTCTTTTGAGATGGTGAGGGTATAATCACCCGGGCGATCGGCATGATTAATAATGTCAATTGTGCTTGGATAGGTTATGATAAAATCAACGGTATCGGGGGTAGTGCTGGAAATTTCTGCGGGGAGTTTACATTGGGTAAGTTGAATTTCATACGGACGGATATTACTCGAAGCTGTAAAAGACGGTGAGGAATACAACCCTTTTCTGTTAAATTCCAGTTCGGGGAATATGGCAGCATGAGTAAAAAACTGACCTGCAACTGAACGTTTTCCTGTATGATACATCCACGGCATAAATGCACACCACGCTTCAGAAAGCGAACTCCCGCGTTCTACAAAAGCATTGTCTATTGCTTGGTATGGAACTACACCGGTTCCGATAATTTCCCAAATCCGTTTGATAAAAGCATCACCGTATAATTTATGGAAATATTCAAAAACGATTGAATATCGGTAACCGTAATCTGCATCACTCTTTCCAAAATAATAACTACTATTCTGCGTAAAGAATGGATTAAGATAAAACAGATAATCCCCTAAATCAGGGTAAACCCTGTATTCCATCCATGTACTGGTCATTTCGTTGACCGCAGCATCCTGCGAAGGAGTTCCGTATGCACCCATTTGAATTGCATGGTGGAATTCGTGCGCAGTAGTCACTTTTAGTGCTTCGTAACCATATGTGTTAAAAACGGGTTTGCCACCGGTACGTAAATCCGTTTTGCTGAAATTATTGTCAATCAGAATAAAACTGGTATAACGTGAAAAGCCGCCACCGCCCACCGATGACTCCGGATGAGTCACTCCGTATATTCCTACGGACCAATAGGTTGATAAATCCTTAATATAAAAGTCATATTGCTGTGTTCCGCCCGCGCTCCCGTCGGGGGGAGGGGGAAGGAATTTCATTTGATTCACTTCAACTTCATAAGCGTAATCAACGTAAAAACCGGTAGAATCCACCCAATCAGGTATACCATTCAGGTCAATATCAGCAGAAGGGACGGCATTGATGCCGGAAGTATCATAATGAATCAGGAATTTACCGGAAGGAGATGAGTGCGTAAATGGCAGAGTAGGGCGATCTTCAGCGATTGCCTTGCCAGAGGCAATCGCCTGAAAACGTGCAATTGATTCAGGTGTGAATGTCCCGCATTTCGAAGTTGCCTCGTCATTTGAAGCAAAAGATTGAGTAGTAAAAGCCAAAAAAAAGGCAATTGAACAAACAATTGCCTTGCAAAAAGTAATGGTCATAGTAAGTGATAATATCAGCGGAATATTTCTTTAATCATGCCCCATGTTCTACGTACACTGCTTACGTTATGGGCTACGCTTACACTATTGGAGTAGTTGATTGTATTATCACTGCCAACGTATTTCAAGCGATATGAATATTTTGTGAGTTGGGCGACAGAAGGAGTCTCACCCGTTTGTTTCATAAAGGCATCCTCGTCAGTATAGCGGTATGAACTTTGTCCGCCGCGAGCATCTATAGTAGCAATATATCGGTATTGCAAATCTGTAGAAGCACGTTCCACTTCATACCTAGTAATACTACGTTCTGTGGAAGATTTCCATTCTATGGTAATAGTCTTTCCGTCTGATTTGGCTGTAAGATAGTCTAGCGAAATCTCTGCAGCGAACAGTGTAGTGCAGGAAAGAAACAGGGCAAAGATGAATATTTTAATTCTCATAACGCAAATATAGTGCGGTTGATCAAATTTGCAAAATGAAATTTTCCTGAAATGAAGATTTATTTCAAAACTTGACGAATATACGCTTTATCTGTCTAATTATTGTTGAAAAACAGCAAATATTCTCATAATTCAGCAAATAATAACAACGACTTATCTACCGTATTTTTATGGTCAATTTTGGTTACCGATACACGACTAACTGCTTTGTGATTGTTGTTCCGCTCATATTTGCTCGAATCACATAGATACCGTTAGTAAAATTCGCAACATCAATGGTGAACCGATCGGTAAATAAATCCTTGCCAATTGTTCCCATACTGTTTCCAAGAGCATCATAAACTGAAATGGATGAAATGGAAGCTCCAAGCTCAACGAGTTGAACAGTAACCGTAGTGTTCGCTGGATTCGGTTGGATAATAAGGGCTCGTGAAAGCGCGTCTTCTTCTACTCCCCCAACTTCTTCTTTAACCTTCACAGTAACAGGTCGTGAGTAGAGCGTCAGATTTATAACTTCATTATTGGTTGCTTGGTATGTATAAACACCTTCATCTTCTTTTTTGACAGAAGAAATAACAAGTTCATTTGTTAAAAGGAATGGTATTTCAATACCGTTTTTATACCATTGATAGTTGATATTGGTCGTAGTGCCAGCCAAAGAGGTTAGACGTAATTCTTGTTTTACATTTAGGGTTGTATCTCGGCTTGTTCCAAGCGAATCCTGGGGAGCATACCGATAATTCTTTGCTGAAACAGTCATTTCCAATTCGTCAAAATTAAAGCGATTGTTAAAAATGAAAATGCTGTCGAATGTAATTTTAGGCAGATTGGCTAGTCCGCCCGAGAGTTGATTGTCGTTGATATAGAGCGTCTTCAGTGCAGTAAGTTGAGAGAATTCTGCGGGTATAATACCAACTAATTTATTGACACGTAAGCTGACATTTATGAGTTTCTTTAAGTTGCCGAATTCGTTTGGAATTGAACCGCTTAACTGATTGGTTCTGAGGAAGAGTGTTTCTAGATTCGTAAGGTTTCCTATTTCTTTTGGAATTTCACCTGAAAGCTGATTATCCTCTAATTCCAGTAATGTAAGATTAGAAAGCTTACCAATCTCTTTTGTGATTGAGCCGGTTAGCTTATTGATTCTGAGCAGAAGTGTTCGAAGGTTAGTCAGATTACCGATTTCTTTTGGAATTTCTCCGGAAAGCTGATTGTCATCCAGTTCAAGCGTAACAAGGTTGGTGAGATTACCAATTTCATTCGGAATTGAATCTGTGAGTTCATTCACATATAAGAGAAGTGATTGAAGACTCGATAGATTCCCTATTTCTTTCGGGATAGAACCGCTTAATTTATTACCCCAAAGTGAGAGATTAGTCAAAGATAGTAATTTTCCGATTTCAGCCGGAATCGAGCCTGTAAAATAATTATCAGCAAGAAGTAAATATTGTAATTTCGTTAAGTCACCAAGTGACGAAGGGAGTGTTCCGCTCAATTCGTTCGATGATAAGCTCATGTATGTGAGCTGTTTGAGGTTTCCAATTTCAGCAGGAATCGTTCCTTTCAGTGAATTAACCCTCAAGCTCAAATTATCGAGAGCCGTTAGATTCCCTATTTCTTTCGGGATGGATCCACTTATTTTATTATTAGAAAGCGAGAGGTCAATTACTCTTCCGGCTACGTTGAGTGTAACTCCTACCCACTGGTCAATCGGCTTGTCTGTCAACCAGTTCGTATGATCAGTCCAGCTCGAACCGTTTGTTGAGTTATAGAAGGCAACAAGCGCAAGCGAATCATCCGGACGGCTGTCCGCTGCTGTAATTTGTTCTGAACTGATAATTAGTACAGCGCAGAGCATAAAGAAAAAAGGTTTCATATACTATACCCGTAAAAATAAGTAATATATACAGTTAATGGCGATATATAAAAAAACAACACCGAATATTTATTGTCAGTAGTGACCTAATTCCCTAATAACAAGACAATTTTTAAAAACAGATAGTCAATTTTTCGAAAGGACTGGTTTTCAATTACTTCAGTAAGCCCCACTTTTTTTGCCAAGCACTTTGTTCGTGGAAGTTTTTTGTTGTTTATTTCATTTCATCCACCAATAATGTGGTCATATACTAATCTATGGGCTCCCACAATTGAATTTTATTTCCTTCAATATCCAAAATATGAACAAATTTTCCATAATCGTATGTTTCAATTTTGTCAACGACAGTTACGTTTTCCTTTCTTAGCTCTTCAACCAATGCCTCTAAATTATCTACTCTATAGTTTATCATAAAGTCTTTAGTTGACGGCTCAAAATATTTTGTTTTTTCAGCAAAAGGATTCCATTGGGTCAATCCCTTTTTAGTACTGTCATCAATCTGTCGCCATTTGAAACTTGTTCCATATGGGCTTATCTCAAACCCAAGATGTGTTTTATACCATTCGTTAACTGCCTTTGGGTCTTTGCATTTAAAAAATATACCGCCTATACCTGTTACCCTTTTCATTTTTGTGTCTTTATTTTGCTGTGACGTTACTATTGACTTAAATGCGAAACCAAAGCAAAATGATGTTGTTGTCAATAGGATTATTAAAATAGTTTTTTTCATTGTTCTTGTAATTTATATTTTTATTATCAAATACTTGTTCGTTAGTTTGTTTTTGATTGAAGTCGCCACTTGCTAACAGCTAACGGTTGGCACCTTGGCGCTGTGACAGATTTTCAGTAGTAATGTTCGTAAAAAATACAAATACCGAACCTTACGCAAATATTCCTTTGGAGCGTCGTTTACCGCTCAATCAGGCAGTAGCTTCGTCGTTACCCTTACTAGAACACTTAATGTGACATATTTTTAGCATCTCCCCCTTATCGCTCCCAATCCTCCACAAGCACCGAATACCGCTCCATCAACGCAGTAGCTTCGTCGTTAGTATCGCTTTCTGCTATGACGATGAAGGACGCCTTTTCACGGTCGGGCAGCAGCAGTACGGAATTATTATTATCTTCAAATATTTTCACCCCGTCAATCAGCAACCGTTCATTGTGCTCCGAATGTTCCATCGCACGGCGCATGACAGTCCCTTTGTTTTCCCATTGGCAGGGGATATTTGCCTGATGCTGGTAACGTCTGGGTAGGGATTTATCCAAATCCGATAGTTTAAGTCCGGTAACAGCAAGCATTTCCATAACTTTTGCTACTGTAAACATTCCATCCGACGCAAACAGAAATTCAGGGAAAATAAACCCGCCGCGTGTACCGCCTACAAATGCAACATCTTTATTCTGCGTAATATCCATCATTGCTGTATGCGTATTTTTAATACGGATAACATTTACATCATAGTCTTTTGCAATGGCATCTATTTCGTTCGATGCAACCACCGGAATAGCAATACTGTACGTCGGACGGTGCTTATTTGATTCCAAAAATAATTTTGTGACGATTGTGAGTAATCTCTGGCGGGAATACCAAGCACCCCGTTCATCAGCAATTGCTGCCTTCTCTGCCCCGGCATCTATTTTAAACCCAAGCTCATACCCTAAGGAACGGATTACTGCCGCCGATTCTGCAGCTTCTTCATCGGTGGTAGTATCTGAATACGGGCGCGCTGCATCCATGTAATTGTTCATAGAGACAACGGTCGCTTTGAATTTCCCTAAAATATGCGGGAAAATATTGGATGCCAAACCGAACGAATAATCAATGAGCATCTTGAAATGCTTTTCGGCAATTGCATCAATATTCAAGGTTTCTTTGAAACGGTTGATATATGCTTCGTTCGTACGCTCGGGGAAGTTAATATCACCGACTTTGTCGAAAGGAACGCGCCGTATATCCTCGCCAAAAAAGAATCGCTCAATATTTTTCGCCTTGGCTGAGGGCAAATCCCGTCCGTCGGAATTGAACAGGATAATGTCCGTTTTGTCATGTTGGCGAATGGAACGTCGGATATGAATCCCCGCGATTGCTTTCCCGTTGCGAAGTTCCTGCCGCGTTTGAGGTATGGAAGTCACCTGCAAATCATTGATATTCACACCTGCAGACATCAAACCCGACATCAACGCACGGTGTGTCATACGCGAGGCGGCGTCTGCATCGCGGCTTGCGACGATTCGTGCATTTGCTCCGACAGCATTACCGACTGCCGCTCCGAGTTTGGCTGCAAATTCAGGATTCACCTCAATATTGGAAAGTCCGGTAATGCGTGCGTCTGTGAAAAGCTCGCGCAGCCATTTTTCTTCTTGCACCAAACTTCGTGAGAGAATCGCTCCTGCCTCCACCTGCTTGCGAGGCCATAGTTTGATGTTCGGCATAAGCGTCGCTTCACGTCCGATAATACACCCCTCGGCAATAAACACATTTTCGGTAATGGTAGAGTCGCCGCCGATAACGGTATCATTGCAAATTACGTCATCGGTAAGTGATGCTCCTTCACCTACTATTACATTGTCCCACAATACCACACCCGAAAGCCGAGCACCTGAACCGATAGTAACATTATTACCAACAACACAATTATGAACTTTGGCATGATTGCCGACCGTAGTATTGTTTCCTAATACCACCATTCCCGAAAACTCGGCAGTAGGTGACAAACTTACGCCTTTACCAACGATACAACTGTCTCTATGTTCACCGGAGATGGTTATATTTACTTTCTTGTCCAGTACATCCATCGAGGCGATTTGATACTCATTCAGATTGCCGATGTCCCGCCAATACCCGGTAGAAATATACCCGTAGAGCGGCATATTTTTACTGAGCATTAAGGGGAATAAATCCTTTGAAAAATCAAAATCACGTTGATAGGGGATTAAATCCAATACATCTGCATCAAGAATATAAATTCCGGTATTGATGGTATCCGAGAATACCTCACCCCATGACGGCTTTTCGAGAAAACGGGTGATACGTCCTTCGGCATCTGCCATGACAATTCCAAATTGAAGGGGATTGGGAACACGTGTGAGAAGAATAGTTGCTTTCGCACCTTTTTGTTTGTGAAACTCAAGCGCAGCCGAAATATCAAAATCAGTAAGCACATCCCCGCTGATGACGATAAATCGCTCTGTTAGCAGTTCGGCGGCATTTCGCACGCTTCCGGCTGTTCCGTAGTCGGCTGCTGCCTGAACGTAATTCATGGTAATACCAAAATTACTACCCGTTCCAAAATGGTGTTTGATAATATCGGGCTGGTAATACAGGAGCGAAACTATGTCGGTAATATCATGGGATTTAAGGAGATTAACTATATGCTCCATCATAGGGACATTGATAAGCGGAACCATCGGTTTGGGGATACTTGTCGTTAGCGGGCGCAAGCGCGTACCGAACCCTCCTGCCATAATAACGGCTTTGTTCATAAGAATTTCTCCGGGATATACTTTGTAGATGTGTTAGCAAATTACGCGGACAAACAAAGTTATTTATTTTGGCTGGCTTTGGCAAGGAATTTTACTGTACGAGGAAAATTTATCATAAAAAGGATAAATTTCGGGAAGAAATGGTGAGTGGGGTATTGAATATTTACTCATTGAAACTTTGTTCAGAACTGTAAATGATACCTATAAAAATGCTTGTCATTCTGAAGGAGTCTTCGACTGAAGAATCTCCGTTTAATTGAATCTTGAGAATTATGTAGTTCATAATCGTCTGAGCTTAACTACTTATATTTTCAGTTTATTTTTAAATTCCCCTCCTTCAGAATGACAGGCAATAACTATTTATTTTTAGTGTTCACAACGTTCCACAGAGTTTATAGGTTTTTCTTGAACGTACTGCGAAGCATACCGACTGCACCGAACTTTTCTTTAAAATCAATGAGGGAATAGGACGGGGTCATTGGATTGCTGCTTTTGGTGTCCTGTGAAACGCCTATATCCACAAAGCTGCTGCCGCGCTTGAGCGACCATCCGACAATCTCATTCATCAGCGCATACATAGGGTGAAGATTCTCAAATTCATAGGACATCATATTGTAGAAGCATAGGGTTACCATACTGTTACAACCGATAACCCACGACGCTGCAATTGCCTTGCCGCTGAGCCGTGCTACGAAAAGTTTGATTAATTCAGGGAATAATGCTTGCAGCCGCAGCATTTCTTCTAAAGTGTGAGTAGGAAGGGCATTATGGCGGACTTTGTTTTCCACCAGAATAGGATATATTTCTTCGTATGCCGACTGCTCGGTTGTAATTTCAATACTTGTATCGGTATTCCTTTGGAATTGCCGAACAGAGTTACGGGCGGTTGCATTAAAATGCGAGAAATACTGCTCGCTTGTACCATGCTCAATAATATGAGAAATATAGTGACGGTCGTAATCAAACCCTTTGAAAGCCAGAGCATAATCTATATTCTGCATCTGCTTTACTTGGTAGAAAAAAGGGGCGTGTGTTAGCACAATTTTTGTAAATCCGACTTCTGAGGCATAATTCACAAGTGCATCTATGATACCTTCGTGGTACTTGTAATTCATTGGAGCAAGAACTATCCCGCCATAACTCGATCCGATTGGTGATTCGAGGGTTTTTCCGTTATCCCGCATTGCCGCCGGAAGAACAGCAATCAGTTTCTTATTATCGTAGAATAAGAGATGATGAAATTGGAAACGTGATTCGGGGTGATACGACAAAAATTGCTGGGTATGGAATATCGTTCCGTTATTTGAATGCAGGACGAAAGAGTCCCATTCGTTGAAGTGCTCTGAGGTGTAAGGGATAATGTGAATCATACCTTTGTCAAAAATTAAAAGTGAAACAGATTTTTGAACTGAAACGGGAGAATTTACAAAGCACAAACCCTTTTCTCAAACAGATGCAAGGCACGGGCAACCACCTGATCCATATTATAGTATTTATAATCTGCCAAGCGACCGCAGAAGATAACTGAATCGGCTATTTTCTCAGCTTCACGGGCGTATTGAGTATACAAATCATTGTTTTGGGTTTGAGGAATCGGATAATACGGCTCATTCTCGCCGATGATAAACGGTTGTGGAAATTCAATAGTGCATGTGGTCTTTTCATGAGTTTGCGAAGTGAGGTATTTTAGTTCTGTTCTGCGTGTATAATCGTATGTATTGGGATAATTGACCGTTCCTGTTTCCTGATAACGTTCCGTATTGTATGTTTCATGTTCAAATCGCAGACTGCGGTAGGGGAGCGCACCGAATTGATACTTAAAGTATTCGTCAATAGGTCCGGTAAAGATGAGAGTCTTGAACTGAACTGAGTCCATAATTTCAGAATAATTGGTGGAGAGCATCACTTCTATAAGGGGATTATTCCCAATCATCCGACCAAACATGGCAGAATACCCATCCTTCGGCATTCCCTGAAAATCATCTTGAAAGTAGCGGTTATCGTGGCTTATGAATACCGGGACACGGGCGGTAACGGCAGCGTCCAGTTCATCAGGTTCAAGATTCCACTGTTTCTTGGTATAGTTCAGAAATACTTTTTGGTAGATAAATTCTGCGAGGTTGGCAAGGTCACCGGATGTAGATTGACGAAGTTGAAGAATCGGAATCTTCGCACCATAGCCAAAATTCTCAAGAAGTAATTGCTCCAAATGCTGCGCTTTTTCGGGAGGGAATACCTGTGAAAGGGAATTGAGATTGAACGGAACTGGTATGTTTACGCCGTCCACATTTGCGAGAACTTTATGTTCGTAGGCATTCCATTCTGTGAAATTAGACAGGTACTCCACAACCTTCGGTGAATTGGTATGGAATATATGCGGACCGTATTTGTGAACTAAAATACCGTGTTCGTTATAATAATCATAGGCGTTGCCGCCAATATGGTCTCGTTTCTCGACAATGAGACATTTTTTACCAAGAATTGTTGCGATACGCTCGGCAAGAACACATCCGGAAAACCCTGCGCCTACAATAAGATATTCAACCATAAAAACTTTAGCTTTTGAGCGATTGAAGTCTGAAACGAAGAAGTACGAACAGTGATGAAAGCAGTAGCGCACCGAGCGCGGCACCTCCGGCAATCAAACTTCGTTTTGGACGCGATTTTTTGTTTGGTGCTACTGCCTTGTCCAGTACGTACATAATCGGCGTTTGGCGGAACTCGTCAAGCCGTGCCTGTTCAAGCATCGGCAGAAGGAAGCCCTTTACTTTCGACATCGCCTCAAATTCTGTGTATAGTCGCAAATAGGGGATACCTACATCCATAGCATTGCGCATTGAAAAATTACCGGCAAGACCGGGTTCGTTTTCTGCTTTATAGACTTGCTGACGCATATCTTCAAGTGTTTTCTGCTGTAGTTTAGTTGCAGGGTCGTCTTCACCGTAGGAATTTTTGAAAGTTTGAACTACAATTTCCTGTTTAATTACTGATGCTTTGAGTTCAGCCATTGCCGTTGTAATTGCTTTGGCTTGGTCAAGCGGTGAGAATACCAGATTCTTCTTTGAAAAACGCTGCAAGGAATCACCGATACGGGTGAGAGCATCATCTGTTCGTTCCAGTCGTTGTTCCATATAGATACGATTGGCGGATGCTTCTTGCTGTTGAAGATTATGTGATATTGAATTGGCTATTTGCAAGGCAGCGTTTGCCATTTCGGCTGCTTTTGTCGGGCTGGTCGAACTGAAAGTCATCGTGTAGTTTCCGTCGGGAAGATAGCTGATTTCCATATTCGCTTTTAGGAGCGTACGAATTTCATCGCGCATCGAATCCGGAAGTTCATAATCCTTTGCAAGCTCAAAACGGGTAATAAGCGAATCTAAAAATGTTCTGGATTGCAGGATAACAATATAGGAGTAGCTTTCAGTGCCTTTGCCACCGAGCTTATTCAGTCCGATATCTTTCAATGCCGATGATACATTACCGAGCATTCCGCTAACACCTGTTTGAGGGTTGCTGGGCGGTACAAAATTGATGGTTGCATCATACCAGTTTGGAAGTGTCATGGTCACGCCCAAAGCAATTCCGCCGGCAATAATTGTGGTCAATAAAAGAAAAATTTTATGACGCAACAAAAGTGCGAAAAATTCCAATGCAGAAAGCGGACGCTGTGGGGAACCAGTGGAGTGAGAATCAGAATCAGACGGCAATATTGGTTGCTGCATAAAAGAAATTAGGAGCGGTTATATAAATTTCAGATGCAATATCTAAGTAAGGGGACAAAAATAATCGTATTATTCGAATAGCTGTCATTCTGATGGAGTCTTCGACTGAAGAATCTCAGCTATGCACTACAAAAACTGGACTGAACAGCATACGGAGATTCTTCGCTGCCGCTCAGAATGACTGAACTAAATTTAGCAATTTAATCTGTCCCAGTACTTACTTACAAACTATGAGCCGAAGTAACTCGCTGATCGGACGTAACTGTTTTATTCATGGGCTGATTCTTTTGACTTTCAATCCGTTGCAGACGTTTAGATACCGTACCAAGACGAGGGACAAATAATGCAAGAAAATAGGTACGGACTATAAATCTCCAGAAACTTTTTTCGTTGAGTACAGGGTCAATTGATGCTTCAATTTTTCTATGTTCAGCCGGCGTCAAACTCCAATGAAGATTCGCGCGCTTGTGGTGAATAGTATGATAGCCGTTATTGAACAAAAGCACATTAAGAAATCCTGTGAAATTACGCGAATGGTCCATATCAGATTCTTCATCGGCGTGAACGTGCTGTAAATAATTGAAAATCAAAATTGAAAACAATGCTACTTGATGGGGTACTACAATAAACAGCAAGGTTTTCTTCCAATCAAGCAACAGTCCGCCAATATAGAGCAGAGCCAGTGCAACATATTGGAATATTGCAAAGTAGAACCCTGTACGATTGTTTTTATACAACATTTTCAGATAATCACGAATCGGTTTTTGTTGAAAAAAACTGCTGATGGACGGATAAGAAAGAAGCGTCAGGAGGTTGTTCTTTTCGCTTAATCTGTATGTGATTGTAAAATCACCATCTTTGTTATTTAAATTATGATGATTGCGATTGTGGGTAGGAATCCAACCGAACGCCGGAAAGCCGTAAAAGATGGTAAGCCAATAATCCATAAAAATATTCATCGAACGCGATTTCCATGTCGGAACATGATTATGGTTGTGGGCAATCACCGCTACCGATATTGCCATAAATAATGACAGGATATAGACAGGATACACAATGCTGTCCAAATTCCATTGCAGAATCAGTAAGGTGGTTGTAATTAGCATATATACAACTGTTTTTCTGTCTGCCGAATATTTTAATTCAAACATATTGGTTATTCTTTAAGTTCAAAAAATCTTTTGCTTTACTGTCGGTTAGAGTGCAATATACCACAATTCCAAACCAAAGAAAAGACCAAAACAGTTTTTTTGACGAACAGCATAAAAAAAAGAACAAGATATGAGCTGTGATGTTTTGGACGTATTTCCGTTAGCTTTTTTCAATACTATTAGGTTTCGTGACCCGTTGGAAATACGTTGATATGATTTTTTTTTCAAATTTAGAAGATGTCAGTTCAGTATTCTCAATAAAAAAAACGTTCGTAATTGTTAATTGCGAACGCTTCGGAAACTACCATACAGTTTGTCTAGAATGAATATCTGAGATCTGCACCAATTTGAAGTGCATTCACTCGCCATGGGTCATCAGTATTCATTTTGGTAATACCGATATTATAATAAACGCTAGGTACAAATACAGCACGATTCAGCAGAAACTCATATTGCAAGCCCAATTTAGCTGCTGCACGAAACGCGGTTTGGTGAATGACCTTACCATTGTATAGCTGGATAGAGGTGTAGGTCTCATCAGCGAATCTCGGTTCGAAGCCCTCAGTCCTTAGCTCTTTTGGTATAATCGTTGCTAAATCTTCTACTGAAAATCGGATACCCGGATTGTTCGGGTCGAACACAAGTTCATACCGTTGGTCTTGGCTTGAACTGATTGGAATTCCGATTTGGGGTCCGGCGGTAACGCCAAAAAATGTTCCGGGAATATTAAGTTTGTACATTATTTCAAATTGAGCCAGTGTATAGGTAACAGTAGTTGTATGGATTATTTTTGTAATAACCGTACTGCCATCAGTCAATCTGGACGGATAGTCGTCTCTGCCGGGCTCTTGAAAGTAAGCCGGCTGGTAATCATAGATAACACGGGCAATAATTGATGACCTGGAATTTTTGACATCACCCAGCAAATATTCTCCGGTAAGTCCAAAATAATAGCCGTTATTTGTACCATCGGTAAAATTCGGACACGATGCCTCGCTAAAACGTGACGAGAATCCCCCTGTATGAAGTGAACGGTTGAGTCCTGCTACCGGACCAAGAAACACTCTCGACTTGGTTTTTAAGGGTTTTATAGGCGACGAACGTTCAATCAGTTCTTGAGCCGCCATCGAATTTGCCGATAACAGGTATACCCCCAAAAGGGTAAAAAGAATATTACGTATACTCATAGCTGATCCCTCCTGATAAGTGAAAGAAAAATATCTGAAAAGAGATTACTACTCTTCAACAGATTATGGATGCCTTCTAATTGCTGTTCTTATATGGATAAAGATTAATTGTTCTGTGTCTCACAGTGTGGTAAATTAATTAGGGTGAGTAATACGGATATAATTTAAGAAGTATTATATTTGCATATATTAATTACATTG
>CAZGNO010000061.1:0-21123 GCA_964527785.1 uncultured Chitinophagaceae bacterium | reverse complement strand
GGAGATTCTTCGTTGCACTCAGAATGACGGGCAATTTAAGAGATGTCATTTACAGCATAAAAAGTCAAATTAGACTGCGTGGAAATTCGTAAATTGCGTAAAGTATAGTTGATGTTAAAGTGTATTGATAATATTTAGCTATTTCTCAACCATCCATATCCGTTTACCCTGTATAGGAGTGCTTATGAAAAATCTATTCTTCATGATTCTTTTGTTTTTTGGTACAATAATCGTCGTTGATGCTGCTGTTATTAAGCAAGTCAAGCAGTCACAATCTGTTTTCATTCAGAATAAAGGTCAATGGAGCAATGAGGTTTTGTTTCTTGCACGGATAAAAGGAATGAATGCATGGGTAACTAAACAAGGGATTCGTTATGATTTTCATAAAGTAGTACTTGACTCAAAAGACAAACCTACAACTGCTCTTTCAGTAGATTCACCAAAAGAAAGAATTTATGGTAATGTAGTGGACATGGAATGTATTGGCGCTAAAGCCACTACTGATTCTCCTAACGGTTTACAAAAAAGCTATTATAATTATATATTAGGTAGAGACAAATCCAAATGGGCAGGATATGCTTCGGTATTTAATGAAATCATTCGCCATGATGTCTATAAGGGAATAGATGAACGCTTGTATTTTGACGGTAATTATATGCGTTATGATTTTATAGTAGCTCCCGGTGGTAATCCCAATGATATTGCATTGAGATTCAATGGTGCAAAGGGTGTAAATATTAACAATCAAGGTGAATTGGTACTACAAACTTCAATCGGTGAAGTAGTTCAGCAGAAGCTATACGCTTACCAAACAATTAACAACATAAAGAAACAAGTGGAGTGCACTTTTATTAAAAGGCAAGACGGGAGCATTGGTTTTCAATTAGCCGACTATGATAATAACAATCAGCTTGTAATTGATCCACTTTTGTATTCTACATTTATTGGCGGAGCAGATGTAGATGTAGGGAATAAGGTAGTTTTGGATATAGCCGGCAATGCTGTGGTAGTAGGAACAACTCAATCAAGTAATTTTCCTACGCAAGTAGGCAGCTACGACAGAACAATTGATGCTGAAAGAGACGTATTCGTAGCAAAATTCAGTTCTGACTTAAATGAATTAATTTTCTGTACTTATTACGGTGGAACTCGAGATGATTTTGCTAAGTCATGTGCAGTAGATGAAGCAGGGTATGTAGTGTTCTGTGGATTCACCTTTTCAGATAATCTCCCATATTCTAATGTTGAATTTGACCACATATACCATGGTAGCAGCGATGGTTTTATTGCAAAATTATCATATTCTGGTGCAGATTTAATTTATGGCGCATATCTTGGCGGGGCAGGTGAGGATGCTGCAAATGATGTTGTATTGGTTCCATTTGTAAATGATGCCGTTGTTGTAGGATTTACCAAATCTTCTAATTTTCCAATTGTAAACGGGGCACTGAGACCGACAAACAATCTACAAATATCTCCATTGGTATCTAAAACCAAAGATGGGTTTGTTACTAAGGTTAATGTTAGCGGTTCAGGTTTGGTTTTTTCAACATTTCTGGGCTTAGACTCGACTATTGATGAATGCAATGGAGTTGCATTGGATAGAAATAATTACCCCATTGTAGTAGGTAAAACGAGAAATGATGGTTTTTCTCTAGGTCCTACTCCACCTGTTACAGCAAAAATTTCATTCAAAACTACTGCTACAGCTTTTAGAAAAACTAACAGTAATATCCAAACTGAGGATGGATTTTTAGTAAAACTTGGTATAAATGGTGGAACGCTTGACTATTCAACGTTGATTGGTGCCAATGGTAATGATGAGTGTTTTAGCGTAGATGTAGACAGACAAGGAATTGCAGCAGTATGTGGGATAACTAACTCCGCAGATTTTAATCCGACAGTTTTCGACCAAACATTCGGAGGAGGATCTGAGGGGTTTGTAATGAAACTCGGAACAAACGGCGGAATGTATTTTTCTACATTTTTAGGGGGAAGCAATGATGTTGATGAACCCAAAACTATCAAATATTATGATATTACCGGGTCAGTCGTTATAGCAGGAACAACATTGTCAACAGATTTTCCAACAGGTAAAGTAATAGATTTTAATTATCATGGAGGTAAAGAAGGATTTGTAATTCAATTGAACCCTGCCGGTAACGTATGTCTATATTCAGCATTTGTCGGGGGGAGTACAGATGATGAGGTTAATAGTATTGCAGTTAGCAACACCGGCAACGTATACATAACAGGTAGTACACTCTCTCAGGATTTACAAACGACATCAGGTGCAAAATTCAAGGAAATAAGTGGATGGAGAGACTGCTTTGTAATGGCTCTCAATACATGCTCTGTAAACATTGAACCACCTCACGACACACTCGTATGCCCCGGTAAACCTCTGACTCTTACAAATAATGCCTCAGGGACAGGAACTGTCAAGTACGATTGGAAAGATATTGTGAAAGGAACTACTATCAGTACAAATCCAACTGTTACCGTAACTCCTGATGTACCAAATGTCTATACATTAACTGTAACAGATGATAACTGCTCCAAAACGATTTCATATATAGTTTCTACTAAACCATTACCTAATCTAGCTACTGCAGAAGAAAGAAAAACCTGTGTAGGAACAGAATTACAATTATCAGCCATAGCCGACCCAACTTCTACAATCGCCTGGTATGATGCAATAGACGCTACAACTCCGATTGCAACAGGCACTTTATACACAACTCCAGCACTTAAAAATTCTATAGTACTCTATGTGGAATCACAAGATACAACAACCAAATGCACGAGTGGACGTAAGCAGATACGAGTGAATGTAGTCGAACCTCCTTCAGTTCCTACTGCCGATCATCCTTCGCTCTGTGTAAATTCATCGGTAAAATTATCAGCAATTTTTCCTTCGGATGTCAATTTCCGTTGGTATGATTCTCTGAACGGAGGTAAGCTTTTGCAGGTTGGTCGTGATTTTACTACCCCGACTTTAACCACAACCACTGTGTATTATCTAGAATCATTAGATACTACAACTAATTGTATCAGTGCAAAACGTTTTCCTGTCACAGTAACAATTCTACCTTCACCGAACCCAAGCATTCAAGGGCAAAATTCTGCGTGCCTTAATTCTACAGGACTTGTATATGAAGTTGCGCCAAATCCTAACCGAGAATACAAATGGACTATTACTCTCAACGGTCAAATTACAAGCGGGCTTGGAACAAATAAAATTACAGTAAGTTGGATTGCGCTCGGTCCGGGAACAGTTTCATTAACTGAAAGAGATTTAGGGTCTAACTGTACAAAAGATGTTACATACTTAGTTAATGTTAGTGATCAATTATCATTCAATCTTGGAGTAACAGGCAGTGAAAATTTATGTACGGGTGACAGCGTTGTATTAGATGCAGGAGCAGGATATTCAAGTTATAAATGGTCGAGCGGAGAGACAAGCCAGTCTATAATTGTAAAAACCGGAGGGAATTATTCTGTAGCTGTTGAAGCAGTAGGAGGATGCAAAGGTAATTCAAATATAGTAGCGGTAACTCTTAATACTCGCCCTACTCCCAAAATTACTGGTCAAAACGTTACGTGTGTGAATGGGGTTCCGGTACAATATTCTGTAACACCTGTAGCTGTAAATTCATACAATTGGACAGTTTCTCCCGAAGGAACTATAGTTTCTGGACAAGGGAGTTCAACTATTAGTATAAATTGGACAACTGCCGGATCAGGTAGTGTAAAAGTAACAGAAAGTTCTTCTCTTTGTACAAGTGAAAATACAATGGGGGTCACAATTAGCAGTTCTTTATCTCCAACAATAACAGCTGTTGGGAAAACTGCCCTTTGTGAAGGGGAGAGTGTAGAGCTGGATGCCGGTCCGTTCGCTAGCTACAAGTGGTCTAGTGGTGAGACATCACGGACAATAACCGTCACAAAAGCCGGAAGTTATACTGTAGAGGTGACTGATGCTAGCGGTTGCAAAGGTACATCTCAGCCAAAAGTCATAACAGTAAGTCCACTTCCTGTCCCAAGTATTGTAATTCAAGGAAAACTTGAATTCTGCGAAGGGGACAGCGTAATATTGAATGCAGGATTATTCAACGATTATCTTTGGTCGAATGGAGCAACCTCTCAGAAAATAACCGTTAAAACCGCAGGTAAGTATAGTGTAACAGTAACTAATCAAAACGGCTGTAAAGGTATATCCGGCGAACTGACGACTATTGTCAATCCATTACCTGTAATACCGACTATCAGTCAAAAAGGCGATGATTCACTTGTAGTCAGTCCATACATAGGTACTAATAGCTATAAATGGTACCTGAACGGAAATGATATTGGGCAAATAAATGAATCTGTTTATGCAGCAAATGAAGGCAATTATACAGTCGAAGTTACTAATGCTAACGGATGTACGAATAATTCGTTACTGTTTTCATATTTGAAACCGAATTCAGCAGTAATGTCGGTATCGGTGTCGCCCACAATCATTGAAGCAATTGCAGGGGAAACTGTAAGGATACCGCTTGTGATAACTTCTTCAAAAAATTTAACTCAAGCAATCGCATCCAATTTTACTGCACAGCTATCTGTAGAGCCAACCATTCTTGTTCCGATTAGCGGGACTTCTACAATTGATAACACCAATAGACGAATTATATCTGTAAACGGAATACGTAATAATAGCAATGATACTTTGGCAATTATAGAGATGAAAGCAGCTTTAGGAGCAGTTGAGTCATCATCAATTATCGTAAAGTCATTAATATTTGAGAGCGGAAAGGTGCTAGTTAGTACAAAAGATGGTGTGTTTAACCTTTCGGGAATCTGTAAAGATGGAGGAGTAAGGTTGTATAAACCGGGTTCTATCTTGTCACTTTCATTGCAACCGAACCCTGCTTCGGAAGCGATAAATATGACGATAGCGACCTCAGAAGAAGGACAATATAGAATATTACTCACGAATCCTTTAGGAGAAGATATTGCTGAATTGTACAATGGAAGACTTACCGGAACTCAAGAAATTGTAAGTGCATTAAATGATATTCCATCAGGAGTGTATTTTGTAGTTCTCCAGTCTCCGTCAGAAATTCTTGTCAAGAGAATACTCATTGCTAAATAAAAAAGAATATACTGCATTGTAGTACGTTTACATTTGAGAAACTCTGTGGAAAATTGAGGAAACGATTTATCCACAGAGTTTCATTTTTTTTCGTACACTCTCAATAATCATATACAAATACTCTATTTCTAACAATTTCATAATCAATGACCAAATCCCGAATCTTAGTTACCTGTCCGAAACGAATGACTGTTTTTTTGAAGCAAGAAATACTGGCTCTAGGTTTTCCTGTTATTGGGGAAGCATTTGCCGGGATAACAACAGAAGGTACTCTTGCCGATACTATGCGTCTTAATCTTCATTTGAGAACTGCTCATCGTGTGTTATTTTCACTGAAAGATTTCAGAGCAGCAACTCCTGCTGATTTATATTATCACACCTCTCGAATCCCATGGGAAACAATCGTTCCCGATAATGGCTATGTAAGCGTCGTTTCAGCCGTTGAAACACCAAGCATAAATAATACACAATTTGCAAATGTGAAATGTAAGGATGCAATCGTTGATAGAATCCGTACCAAAACAAATAAACGCCCCGATTCCGGCTCTGAAACAAACAGGACTGTTGTTTTCTTATATTGGAAAGGTAATGATTGTTGTGTGTATATTGATACGTCGGGTGAATCACTTTCTAAACGTGGTTATCGTAAGTTGCCTCACGCAGCTCCTATGCGAGAAACATTAGCGGCTGCCGTTATTATGGCTACCCGTTGGGACAAACAGTCAAATTTTGTAAATCCTATGTGCGGTAGCGGTACTCTTGCAATTGAAGCTGCTCTTATTGCTACAAATCACGCACCGGGTCTTCTGCGGGATAATTTTGGATTTATGCACGTTCGCGATTATGACGAAACTATATGGGAATCAATGACTCGTGAAGCAAGGGGTGCAATTGCTCCGTTTAATGGACGCATCATTGCAACAGATCACGATGCTAAGGCAATTTTTTCTGTAACAGAAAACTCTCGATTAGCTGGAGTAAGTGATATAGTAGAAAGTTCACTCGCAGATTTTCGGGAAACACTGATTCCTGAAGGTGGTGGGGTAGTTGTACTTAATCCTGAATATGGCGATCGCCTTGGTGAGGAAGAAGATCTTGAAGAAATATACAAAGAAATTGGTGATTTCTTCAAGCAAAAATGCAGTGGCTATACAGGATATATCTTTACGGGGAATATGGATTTGGCTAAAAAGGTCGGGCTGAGAGCAAAACGTAAATTTGAATTCTTTAATGCAGATATAGACTGTCGGCTATTGGAATATGAGCTTTACTCAGGAACTAAAAAGTATGATTCACAGGTTTGACGTAATTTATATAGAGTCTAATAATAATATACAATTAGAAGCATTTAGGTCAAGGCAGGTGCTACACCTGCCTTCGGCTAAGATACCTTTTTACGAAACTATGCTCGCAAACAGACTGCAATATTTACACTTACGTATATTATTTGGCATTTAATGAAAGGCAGGTGTAGCACCTGCCTTGACCTACAAGAGATTTACTTCCAATAATTGTAAATATTTATTAGACTTTGTATATAATAGACAAGTAATAAAAAATCCGCCTTACTCATTTCGGTAAGGCGGATTTTATTTAAATACTGTTTAAAATCACTCTTCCAAGAGCAGAGCAATCTTATCCTGTGCTTCTTCCAAAAACTTATCTTCACCTGCAAAACCAACTTCTTTGAATTGAATTGCACCGGATTTACCAATAAAGAACTTGCTTGGAATTCCGGTAACTCCGAATGATTTTACAACAGCGTCTGATTCATCCAAATAAACTGGAAATGTATAGCTTGTATTCTTGGCAAGGAAGTCTGTAACGGCTTTCTTACGGTCAGGTACTCGCTCCCATACATCTACGATAGCGAAAACTACCTTAGAGTTGTCCTTGTATTTGTCATAGAGCTTTTGCATTGCTGGGAATGAAGCTCTGCAAGGTCCGCACCATGTAGCCCAAAAGTCCAGCACAACAATTTTACCCTTCAAATCTGATAGTTTTACCGCTTTTCCGTCCATAGTTGTTATAGTCCCGTCTATTGCAGGCAGATTTGATTTCTCCGATAAGAGTTTCTTGCGTCGCTCTGTTTGCGCATTGTTTTTCAGTAGTGTAAGTGAAGAATCGTAACTTTTTGTACCGTGATGCACAAACTCAAACAATTTTTTATGTTGTTCTAATAGTCCCGCCGATGCTTTAGAAGTACGAACTGCATCATCAGCCAAAGCGAGTGCCTCAGTTTGTTTACCCATTCCGTCTAATGCTTCAAGCATATTTTCGTAAACATCCGAAGGTGTATCATCTCCCAGTAATTTTCTGGCTTGTTCAAAAGAAGAGAGTGCTCGTTCATTCATATTCAAACGTTTAAGGATAAAACCGTTTGTTGCATTTGCGTCACCTTGTGTTATACGTGTATTTTCTTTCCATTCCGAAGAAGTCATGAATTTTGGTTTTGATGATTCTGTTATCGAATTTGCTTTTGATAACGCACGATTGCTCCATTCGTGGGCAGATTGAAGCATAGAATCAACCTCTCCTAATGCCCCTGCAATTTGAGTTAAAGCAGAAGCAGATGCCCCGGAATTTTCACCAAACAATCCGTTCAATTGCCCGTAATTCTTTTTCTTAATGAAATTATTGATAACCGATGAAGCTACTCTGTCGTAGTAGGACGAAGAGGGGAAGTTTTTTAGAAAGGTCATTGAAGCATTTACAAATTCTTCTTCTGATTTTGCTGCTGAGAGTTTGGAAATGGCTATTTCCTCCGCAAATTCACTCTTAGGGTATTTTCCCGTGAATTCTCTTTCTATTTCAGCTGCTTTATCGGGTTTGTTAAGAACTTTGAGAGTGCGGGATACTGCTCGAACTTCATTTTCTTTAGTTCGGTCGTATGGGGCATCAATTGTCTTTTGCAATGCTGCTTCATAATCTTCTTTCTGCATTTCCTTTGCCTCAAAGCGGAGAGAGAGCAAACCAACCTGCGCCTGAATATTTGCGGGATAAGCTTTTACTTCATCAGAAAGTAATTGTCTTGCTCTTACAACATCTGCTCTTCTGCGGCAGGGCTCAGGAAGACTACCAAACAACGAAACAGCGCCTCGCAGAGATGAAGAGCGAACAGGAACACCTGTTGATGTATAAACAAATTGCTCGAAAAAGTTTTCGTCGTTATTATCAAATATCTTACCGTTACCTATTTTCATTAATGCAAACACAGCATTCGATGGAAATGGTATGGAACCTGAATATGATTTTGAAGATTTATCAAAAAGGAGTGCAATTTCACCGGCAGTCGGCTGTGACTCTTGCTCGTTGAACATATAATAGGCTGCAATGAGTTTTTCAGCGGTTGCAAACTTTTTATCCGGTGTGTATTTTAGTGTAATCTTACTTCCTGTAGTAGGTTTTGCAGGAGTAACAACCAGATTTCCGCCGGCAAAAACGGTGCTGCACATGAGAAGCATTGCTGCCGCGAAGGTTTGAAATAGTTTGTTATTCATTGGATAAATAATAAAATGAGAAAAAAGAATGAATTTAAATATTAAGTGATTTACATTACTCATTGAAAAAAAATACAGTGTTAGCTATTTTTTATTTGTGCTCTCAAAGCAATCCCCAAATCTTTCAGTTGTGAATCTACTACCTCCGAAGGGCATCCGTCCATTAACGACAGAGCGCTGGTGGTTTTCGGGAAAGCAATAACCTCGCGAATATTATCTGTCCCGGCAATTAACATCACTAATCTGTCAAACCCAAATGCAATTCCTCCATGTGGAGGTGCTCCGAATTTGAGTGCATTCAGTAAAAATCCAAATTTCTGATCAGCTTCATCTTTCGTAAGTCCTATTAAATCAAACATTCGTTGTTGCACTGAATTTTGATGAATCCTGATACTTCCTCCTGCTGCTTCATAGCCGTTAATTACCAAATCGTGTGTTTGAGCACGAACTTTTTCGGGAGCAGTATCCAAAAGCGGTAAATCTTCGATCATCGGAGCAGTAAAGGGATGATGACGGGCTATATAACGGTTTTCTTCAGGAGAATATTCTAACAGTGGAAATTCAATAATCCAACTAAAAGAGTATGTATTTTTAACATTTTCTAAAATTCCTGTTCTACGAGCGATTTCAGTTCGAACGGCTCCTAAAATAGTATAGCAACGTTCCCATTCATCAGATGCAATAAGGAGTAAATCACCATCCACAGCATTAGCATTTGTTCGGATTGCAGTAATTTCATCCTCTGTTAGGAACTTTGCAATAGGGGAGTTAACTGTTCCATCCGTAAATTTCATCCATGCTAAACCGCCCGCACCGTATTTTTTTGCATAATCGGTGAGTTCATCCAATTGTTTACGGGAAAATTCAGCACAACCTTTGGCATTAATCAATGCAATTGTACCGTCTTTTTTAGCAGCCGCCGTTGTAAATACTGAGAATCCTGAATTTTTTACAATATCTGTAATATTTGTCAGTTCAAGTCCAAAACGCAAATCCGGCTTGTCGCTTCCGAATCTTGTCATCGCTTCGTTAAAGGTCATTCGCGGGAATGGGGTTTGCACTTCAATTCCAAGTATTTCCTTCCAAGAGCGAGCAACGAAATTCTCGGCTAGTTCCAAAATATCTTCTTGATTGATAAATGACATTTCAACATCAATTTGTGTAAATTCCGGTTGACGATCAGCTCGCAAATCTTCATCTCTGAAACATTTCACAATTTGCATATAGCGGTCAAACCCACTCATCATAAGAATTTGCTTATATAATTGGGGTGATTGAGGCAAAGCATAAAATTTACCGTTATGAACACGGCTCGGTACAAGATAATCCCTTGCACCTTCAGGAGTTGATTTGGTTAGAATCGGGGTTTCAAATTCAAGGAAATTATGCTCAGCAAAGTAAGCGTGCGTAATTTGATATAAGTTATTACGAAGTATGAATTTCTTTTGCAAATCCGGACGTCGCATATCCAAATAGCGATAGGTAAGGCGCAGCTCTTCACCTGCTTTTGTTTCAGGAGTAATTTCAAAAGGCGGTACCTCTGAGCGGTTAATTATTTCAAAATCATCCACTAAAATTTCTATTAAACCGGTCGGAATAGTCATGTTCGGATTTTCTCTCATTCGAACTGTTCCTGCTATCCAAAGTACAAACTCCGAGCGAACTTCCTTACCTTTTTCGGCTAGTTCAGGGGCAGATTCAGGCAGGATGACTGCTTGAGTAATTCCATATCTGTCCCGTAGATCAATAAACATCAATCCACCCATATTGCGGTGAGATTGCACCCACCCGTTAATGACTACCGATGTACCTGAATGCTCCGATCTTATTTCTCCGCAGGTGTGTGTTCTTTTTCTAAAAAGCATATTTCAATCGAAAAATAATGAGTAAACAAACAAATTTTCCCGTTAATTTGCCGTAAATTTACGGTAATTAATTAGCAATAAACAAAATTTCAAGCAACTTTCAAACATTTAAGGAAAATTTATGGGTTTAGTTTTTAATTATATACGGTTGATTCAGAATAATTTCAACAGGTTCATTGGATTTCTTAATAATTCTTTACGAATTTCTTTTCTTTTGATAATTCACAGTGTACTAAGTATTTCAATGGTTTTGATAAGCTGTACTGAAAATAAATGGACTGATGAAAAGGAAAATTTCACACAAACATATATGGAAATTCTAATTGCACGAGAGCAAATAGACGACAGTCTCAGAGCTCAGAATACTGTTCAAACTATTATGCAGAATCATGGCTACAACGAACAATCATTTGCGAAGCAGTTTTTGGAGTATTCGCATACGCCAGACCAATTGAAATTAATTCTGGACTCTGCACAAGCAAGAGCAAGAAGGGAGATAAAACGATAAATACTAATTCAGTAATTAAGTACTGGGACAAAATTAAATCTAAATATTAACCCTGTCATTCTGAACGCCAGTGAAGAATCTCCGTATGCTATTCCGTCCTGTTTTTGTAGTGCTTTGCGAAGATTCTTCGGTCTAAGAATCCGTCAGAATGACAATCTTTGAAAATGTAAATTTATTCTGTCCACTTACCTATTTAGATTATCCTTCAAAACGATCAATTGTTTTCACACCTTTGATTTTCCTCAGTTTATCGAATATGCGCTGCAAATGTTCCGTATTCTTAACAAGAACCGTGACCACTCCTTCAAAAACTGATTCGAAAGCATGAATATTCACACTTCGGATACTTGTGTTATTATATGAAGCAACTGCCGTAGTAATATCATTCAGCATCCCTGTTCTGTCTTCGCCGGTAATGCGAATAGCAGCAATAAAATCACCTTGAAGCAACGATGACCACTGCAAATCCATGAGGCGTGAAACCATTTTTTGCTGTAAATCTAAAATGTTTTTACAGCTTTGCCTGTGTACTTTAATGCCAATTCCTGTGGTGACAACCCCCATAATCTCATCACCGGGTACAGGATTGCAACATTTTGCATACGAATACAGAAGAGCGGAAGTATTTTGAGCATCTCCAATTACATACACTCCGGATGTGTTACCGCGAGCGGTATTTAAAATGGTTTGGAAATTAGTTTCGGTTGAAGGGCTTTCATTGACCGGGGCACCGGGTTTAAGTTTTTCACGAACAAGTGTGGCAATACCATCTACATTGGCAGTTCCAATCCCAAGCGCATAGTAAAATTCACCTTTGTTTTCAAATTTTAAAGATTGAAGGATTCGCTCCAAAGCATCGTCGTTAAGGTGGAAATTCGATTTCTTTACCTTACGTTCCCACATTTCCTTACCTTCATGCTGTTTCCTTCGTTTCTCTTCATTAAGGTACTTACGAATATGTGATTTTGCCTTATGTGTTACCACCAGTCGTTCCCAATCTCGATTAGGCATTTGATTCTTTGAGGTGAGAATCTCTACCGAATCGCCGTTTTGGAGCTTGTAATCAAGTGGAACAATACGTCCGTTTACTTTTGCTCCAATACAGTGGTTACCGACCTGCGAGTGAATGGAAAACGCAAAATCAAGTGGTGTAGCTCCTAGTGGAAGATTGCGAAGTTCACCTTTTGGTGTGAAAACATGAATTTCATTTTGATATAAGGTTAGCTTAAAGCTTTCGAGTAAATCTGGGATAGCATTGTCATCATTGTTTTCCAGTACATCTCGCATCCAGTTTGCCCATTCTTCCAAATCCTTATTCTGAAAGATAGCTGATGAATTGTTAAGGGCTTCTGATTTGTATCGGAAGTGTGCAGCGACACCTTTTTCGGCAACTTCGTGCATAGCACGTGTGCGAATCTGTACTTCAACACGCTTGCCATCGGCACCGATTACAGTTGTATGAAGCGATTGATAGCCGTTTTTCTTAGGGACTGAAATATAGTCTTTGAAACGCTCAGGAACCGGAGTATAAATTTCTGAAACTAATCCATACACAAAAAAACAATCGTTCTTGCTCTCGGTATTGAGTATTATGCGGATTGCAAATAAATCATAGAGTTCATCTATGGTTTTTTCGCGTGAAATCATTTTATTGAAAATAGAATGAATGTGTTTCGGTCGCCCGTTTATTTCAAACGAAGCATTTGCCTGACGAAGTCGTTCAGCAATTGGTGAAATAAATTTCTCAATATAGACTTCACGTTCTGCGCGGGTGCTGTTGAGTTCTCTTTTGATAAAATCATATTGTTCTCTGTCAATATATTTAAAAGCTAAATCTTCAAGCTCCCATTTAATATTTCCCAATCCAAAGCGATGTGCAAATGGAGCGAAAACATCAAGAGTTTCACGAGCTATACGTGCCTGTTGTGCAGGTGTAAGATGATCGAGCGTCCGCATATTATGAAGCCGATCGGCAACTTTTAGCAAAATAACACGAACATCTTTTACGAGTGAAAGAACGAGTTTGAGGTAGCTTTCTGCTTGTTTGATTTCACGGCTTTTGGTAATATCGGTAATTTTTGTCACCCCATCCACAATCTCAGCTATAGCAGAGCCAAACTCAGCACGGATATCTTTAACACTATAATTTGCGTGATCTTCTACAATATCATGGAGTAATGCAGAAGCAACCGAAACATCATCGAGAGGTATTTCACGTACAACAATCAGAGCTACTTCGAGCAAGTGAATATAATATGGTTCACCCGAAGCACGACGGTCGTTTTCGTGTACTTTTACACAAAAGCGAAATGCCTTACTGATAAGTTGCTCATCAGCTTTCGGAAGATTGACGCGGCACTCTGATAGCAGAAATGCAAGATCATCCTCAGAATTAATACCGATAATATGGTTTGTTGTTTTTCGTAGTTCTCGCATTGATGTTGTACTATGAATCTAAAAAGCACAAAAAAAGTACACTAATTTTGATTACTTCAAATATAATGTATGATGTCAGTATAAATCAAGTTTTATTGCTGAATGCCGACAATAAGAGCAGTTTGATTTGTCAATAATTTAGAATGTGACGTATTTACTGCAAAATCAGTGGGAAATGAAATGTATAACTTCCTGAAACGGATACCCGTTTGTAAAAAGTAATGAATAGTACTACAGTAGCACATACCGCTGAAATCAAAAAAATCGAACAACGCAAGGCAGCAATCGCCGGTTTGGCACCTCGCACGTTTTATGCCGAACTTGCGCAGGATAATGCTTTATATAGTTTTTTGAAAACATATCTTGATTCAACATTTGAACAGGACGAGAAGTTTAGGAAGGAAATGTACCGTGTTTTTTTAGAGCATTCACCATCTGTAGTACCGGAATTTGAAACTATGCTCCTCGAAGAATTGTGTGAACGCCTCAGTTATTTTCTAGAATATACGAAACCATGGAGAACACCAAAGCCATAAGTAATCAAGTTTTAGGGTTATTTGACACCATTCGCCTGCAAGCGCATGAATATTCCCGTGCGTTCGAACAGTTTCAGAAGGAAACACTCGAAATATCACGTATGCACACTGCCTTGCAAGTTCAAATTCAAGACATGGAACATCGCTCAAGTGAACTTGCAATTCAATTGCAGCAGAGCGTTGCCTCGGCTCTGCTCGATATTGAACATAAGGCATCCTCTATTGCCGGATTATTTGATGAGTTGGATGGTATACACGAGCTTAAAACCTCACTCGAAACACTCTATAACTCATTTGAAGAAAGAAGTGCAGAATTATCGTTTGTAATAGAAAGTATTAGAAGTTTGGTTCAAAAACAAGTAGATAAAGAATTCTCAAAGTATGAAAAAAAGAGCGAACTGAGTTTCGACCAAATGCGCAATCAAATTCTTTCGCAAGATCAACGGTTATGGACACTTCAAGACCAGCAACGACGTGCATTTTCGGTGCTGAGTTCCGACATTGATAATTTCAAAAGCAAGGTAGCCGAAACAAAATTTATAGTGGACGAAACCACTAAAATTGTCGAAAATATGCTTGAAACTGCAGATCGAGAAATGGACACCAAACTAATGGAGGTTCGTGCTTCATTCGATGAGCAACTGATGTTAAATCAAAGTAAAGTTATACATACACCAAACTCTGACAGTCAATTTGCTGACGAAATCAATTCCTTCTATCAACGCGAAATAGCATTAAAAAGACAAATTACTGAACTTGAAAAAAAACAGACGACCCTTCTGTGGGGAGGTATTATTTTTGGTGTAGTTATGTTTGGGATGCTCGCCGGAATAGTTTTCGGCGCTTTTGGGTAGTAGAAACACATAAAATAATTCAGGTTTGTTTACAAAACATGGATAGTAAGCATAAATTTTCAAGGCGAGGATTTGTGTTTTTTGTGTAAATTGTAGTTGTTTAGAAATGCTACAATGAATAACTGTTAAGTTGTTAGACCCTATCCCTTATCAAAGACTATTGAAAATATGCGGCACAGCCACCAATCTCGTCACCAAATCAAACCCGTTAAATCCTTAGGTCAAAACTTCCTTACCGACCAAAATATAGCTAAAAATATAGTTGAACTGCTTGATGCCCAAAATGACGATTTGATTATTGAAATAGGTCCGGGTGAGGGTGCACTTACAAAACTACTGGTAGAAACTCCTGCAAAAGTTCAAGCCATAGAATTTGACAGACGTGCAGTCGAATATTTGAAAACTCTTTTTCCAATAGCACAATATCCTAATTTTGAGTTATTTAGCGGTGACGTCCGTAAGTTTCCTATTTCTGAATTTTCCAAGGACTGCTTCAGTAAAACAGGACGTAAACCAAAGGTCATAGGTAATATTCCCTATAATATCACGAGCGACATTCTTTTTTTACTGTTTGATAATGCTGCCTATTTAGATAGAGCAGTCATTACTATGCAGCGTGAAGTTGCAGAGAGAATAGTAGCCGACCTTCGGACAAAAGACTACGGAATTTTAACCGTTGCAGCAGCTTTCGTTAGCCGTCCCAGTATTGCAATGAGTATTGCACCTGAATGTTTTTTCCCTAAGCCAAAGGTTCATTCGTCTGCGGTTGTTTTTGATTTTTCAGAGCAAATGCTGTCACCTGAACGGTTTAAGAAAGTGATGCCTGTTGTTCGGGCAGGATTTAACCAACGCCGAAAAATGCTTTCTAATTCGCTAAAATCACTCCTGCCCAAAAATGAAGAACAAATATCAGAGATTGCTGCTGCATATTTCAACAAACGGGCAGAAGAGCTTACTCCAAACGATTTTGTTGTAATCAGCGATGCAATTCGTTCTCAAGTGAGTGTTGTATAATTTGCAGGCGATTGATTCGTCGTATTGCCCTAATGTTTTTATCAGGTCACATCTCTTTCATTTTTGTATTTTCATGGACTATATTCAATTTTGGACAGTAGCATCGGCAAACGGTATTGTACTTGAAATCCCTCAGATGAAACAGTTTGAACGGTATCACGACGAATTGTTGTATTGGAACAGTAAAATCAACCTTATCTCTAGAACCGACACTGAAAATATCTTTGAGCGTCATTTTCTCCATTCACTTACTCCACTGAAATATACCGACTTTCCTAAAAAGGCAAAACTTCTGGACATCGGTACGGGCGGAGGATTCCCCGGATTACCATTGGCAATTGCCCGACCCGATATGCACGTTTTATTGACAGATTCTATCCAAAAGAAATTAAAAACAACTGAAATGTTTGCCCAGCATACCGGACTCCGTTATGTAAAAGCAAAGTCAATCAGGGTAGAGGATTTGGCGCAAGATAAATCTCTTGTAGGGTCGTTTGATATTATTACGGCACGAGCAGTAGCATCAATCGGAAAATTAGTAGGGTGGACTCACTCACTCTTGAAACCAAACGGTAAATTTGTATTTCTCAAAGGTGGAGACATCAGTACTGAAATTACTGAAGCAAAAGAACAATTCCCAACTCTAACCATAGAGGAATATCCAATTGTCATGCTCGGAGCCGATTGGTTCGAAAAAGAAAAGAAGAAGGTATTTGTATGCAGAATCTAACTAAAAGAAAATTGCTTGTAAGAATTGTTGTATGTCTTTTTACTGCTATACTTGTGACCATACCTGATACGGTCGCTCAGCAACTGAAGTCAGCCGTTAAGATTGCAAGAATTAAGTATAACGGTGGCGGTGACTGGTATAACGACCCTTCCGGCGAAGTGAACTTGTTAAAATTCATTAAACAAAACACCAATATTAATGTTGAACCCGTCTATGAATTTGTAGAACTGGCTTCTAACAATCTATTTATCTACCCGATAATTTTTTTAACGGGTCACGGTAATGTGAATTTTACAGATGCTGAGGTACGACGTCTTCGTGCATATCTTCAAAACGGTGGCTTCCTCTATATTGATGATGACTACGGACTGGATGGAGCTATTCGCCGTGAAATGAAAAAAGTGTTTCCTGAGCAGACATTTGTCGAATTACCATTCTCACATGGAATCTACTCGGCACACTTTAAGTTTCCAAATGGATTACCGAAAGTTCACGAACATGATTTAAAGACTCCGCAGGGCTTCGGGCTGTTTCACAGTGGTCGTATGTGTGTATATTATACATTCGAGACTAACCCGAGCGATGGCTGGGCAGACCCGGACGCTCACAACGATCCACCCGATAAACGTGAACTTTCACTGAAAATCGGAACTAATATACTGGTTTGGGCTTTGAGCCATTGACATTATAAATAATTCCACTTTAGTCGTATGAACTACCAATCTTCATATACCAAGCTCATTGACAAACTTTCAGCTACCCGTCGCAAGGAACTGCTGATTCAGATTTCAGTAGGAGTAATGAATACAATCAGTGTTTCATTGACTGCCTTAGTAGTGGTGGCAACTGTAGAATCTATTGCTCATGGTGATATTGCATTTCGAACGGGACTTGCTGTCTTTTGGCTGATGACAACTATTATAGCTTTTTTTGCCTTTGCAGGAGCTCCTTTAGCCCGACTATTTGGAATCAAACCTCTTCCTTCCACAGAAACAATTGCCCTCCGTGTAGGTACTGTATATTCAGATATTCGTGATACCCTTTGCAATGCTTTGCAACTTGAACCGATGATTGAGTCAGCTACGGGAGTATCAGGTTCTCTCGCACTTGCTTCGTTTGAAGGTGTTGCAGCGAAGGCGATTACAAAAGATTTTGATGTGATAATCAGCCGTTCTGAATTAAAACGTTCATTTGTATTCTTTCTGATTGCAGTATTACTTTCTTCGTCATTATTCATCGTTCCATCGCTGGCATCAGGGGTAAACCGAGTTGTTAATTACAATCAATCATTTCTTCCTCCTGCTCCATTCGCATTGGCAATTACTCCGTTGAATATATCGAAACTGCGCGGCGAGAAGGTGCACATTACCGTTAGGGCTTCTGGTATTCCTCCCGAAACCGTTACACTTAATATCAGGGAAGAACAACAGGAAAATTACGATACCTATACCTTGCATCAGGATTCAACCGGAACATATCATTACGATATTCCAACTGT
Source organism: uncultured Chitinophagaceae bacterium (assembly GCA_964527785.1). Lineage (GTDB taxonomy): Bacteria > Bacteroidota > Ignavibacteria > Kapaibacteriales > UBA961 > JADJXV01. The sequence continues at coordinate 3,045 of CAZGNO010000061.1, read as the reverse complement.
AAAGCGTTCAATGGAGTTTTTTGCCGAATCCGTATGGCTTACATCTTCGGTAAAAACTGAAACCGGCAAGGTGACCGTTACCGACCGTCCTATTATCCGGTCACTTTCAGGGAGGGTAATCCCTCCTTCGTATTCACGTCTGGCTGTCAGAGATTTGAATGAACAGTCGGCTGATATATCATCATTGCGCGGTTCGCAAGTTCAAATACAAGTGACAGGGAATAAAGAAATTACCACTGCAGAGATTATTATACTCAAACAGAAATACTCACTTGGAAATACCGAAAGCAGCATTTCATCTAATCAAGGTGTTCAAATTGATACGGTTAAAATTCCTCTTCGTATTGATGGACGGAAAGCAAGCGGAAACTTTGCTGTACAAGCTACCGGAGAATATTTTATACAGCTGCATGATAAGGAAAATCAGCAGAATGCCGAGCCGATTCGATATAAAATTATTGCACTCACCGATGGCGCACCAACAATTGCTCTGCTGGAACCTACATCCGACGTGCAGGTCTCCGAGAAAGCTCTGCTCCCGTTAAAAGTTGCTATAACCGACGATTATGGCTTTTCGGGCATGAAACTCTTTTACCGTTTAGCTGAGTCGCGGTATGCTCCACCTTCAAAGAGTTTTTCAGCAGTCAATATTCCAATATCTGCTAGTGAAGTTGCTCAGGAAATTCCATATTTATGGAACTTAAATGCTATTGGAATTTCACCGGGTGATAAGTTTGAATTTTATATTGAAGTCTCTGACAACGACCAAATTTCCGGCTTTAAGACTGCACGAACTTCTACTTTAACTGTTCGCCTGCCTTCGCTTGATGAAGTTTTGGCAGAAGCAGATGAAGCACAGGAGAATATTGCCAAAGACCTCGAAAAAATTGCTAAATCAGCCGAAGAAGTTCGCAAAGATGCAGAAGAAGTAAACCGTGAACTACGCAAGAACCAAGACAAACCAATGGATTGGGAAAATAAAAAGAAAATTGAAGATTTACTGAAAAAGCAAGCTGAGACCCAAAAGAAATTAGACCAAGTGCAACAGCAATTGGAGCAAGTAGCCGAGAATCTAAAAGAGAACAATGCAATATCACCAGAAACATTGCAGAAATATCAGGAACTTCAAAAATTGCTCAAGGAAGTAAACTCACCTGAACTTCGTAAGCAAATGGAAGAAATGCAGAAGATGATGCAACAGATGTCGAAAGAAGAAATGCAGCAAGCGATGAAGAATGTGCAATTCAATGAAGAGATGTTCAAAAAGTCTATTGAACGCACTATGAATCTTCTAAAACGAATGAAAGCTGAGCAAATGACTGATGCTCTTACCAAACGTGCAGAAGAATTGGCTAAAAAGCAAGATGACATTAAAAAGCAATCTGAAAATACAAATCCTAACGACAAGCAAAAACGCGATGAACTGGCTGAGCAACAAAAAAATGCTCAAGAGGATTTGAAGAAAATGGCAGAGGAACTCAAAGACCTCGAAAAGCTGATGAAAGAAATCGGCAAGGATATGCCGATGAATGAAATGGAAAAGGCAAAAGATGAACTGAGCGAAAAAGAAACTGCTCAAGATATGCAAGAAGCACAAAATGAGATGGAAAAAGGCGACATGAACAAGTCGCAACAAAAGCAGCAAAAGGCATCACAAAAAATGAAAAATTTTGCGCAACAAATGAAGAAGATGAAACAGGAAATGAAGAAGAACTTGGCAAAAGAAACTGTCAAGCAGATGCAAAAAGCTGTTCAAGATATGCTTGATGTATCGCAAAAGCAAGAAAAACAGCATCAAAAATCACAGTCAATGGATCCAAATTCAACACAGTTCCCGCAAAATGCCCAAGAGCAGGATAAACTGTCGGAGCAAATGGCAGCTATAGCTAATAAAATGATGCAATTGGCTCAAAAAACCACGCAAGTCACACCCGAAATGGCAAAAAACATGGGTGATGCCATGAAAAGCATGGAGCAAGCTACAGAACAACTTACCAATAGAAATCCACAGCAAGCAGGTGCTCAGCAGCAAGGTGCGATGTCCTCGATGAATAAAGCTGCAATGCAAATGCAGGATGCTCTCAGTAAAATGCAAGGTGAAGGAGACGGCTCGTGTGAAAACCCCGGCGGACAGGGCGAAGGTGGCGATGGCGATGCGAAAGGTTCGATGATGCAAAAACTCCAGCAGATGTCAGGCAAACAGCAAGGGATTAATCAAGGGACACAGCAAATGGGAACCGGACAGCAGCTTTCACCGGAAAAGCAAGCTGAACTCGGTCGGCTTGCATCAGAGCAAGGCAAAGCTCAACGGGCAATGGAAGAACTTGCAAAAAAGAACGAAGGACGTGACGGAAAAAAGAAAGCACTCGGAAATTTAGATAAAATTGCAGAGGAAATGAAGGAAGTAGTTGCCGATATGCAAAGCGGAATGATTACTCCCGAAACAATCAAACGTCAAGAACGCATCCTTTCACGTTTGCTGGATGCTACACGCTCTATGAATGAACGTGATTATGAAACCAAACGCGAGTCACGTTCAGGGCAGGATATTACCCGGAACAGCCCAAGTGCTTTGGATTATTCAACCCAAGAAGGTAAGACAAGAGCTTTACAAGATTTACTGCGGTCAATTCAACAGGGATATACTAAGGACTATGAGTCACTTATCAGAAAGTATTTTGAATCTGTTCAGAAAGCGAATTAATATATTATTCCGAAGAAATTCCGTAGAGTATGGTTTACAAACCATACTCTACGGAATTTCTATATGTAGAGAATTTGTTAAATGGATTCAGTAAATTTGGTTTGTTAATTTTATAAATTGCATTGAGCTATAGTAAACACTACTAGATATGAACATCTCGTTTATTTTATCCAATAACCTAAGTATGTACCGGGACAGATTAAACTGGTACATTCAGCCCTGTCATGCTGAGTTCCTAATAGTCGCCGAGCCGCCTACAAAATAATGCAATGACATAAAAAAATATGACAGTTGCCTTCTGTCATTCTGAAGGAGTCTTCGACTGAAGAATCTCCGTAAGA
>CAZGNO010000060.1:8282-21998 GCA_964527785.1 uncultured Chitinophagaceae bacterium | reverse complement strand
TTCCAATGTCATTGCATTATTTTGTAGGCGGCTCGGCGACTATCTGGAACTCAGTGTGACAGAACAATTTACCATGTCATTCAATTTTGTCCTTTTATTTACCATTGAACATCATACACCCATGTTACAAATAATCAACGGCTTTATTCTAGATATTTACTCAAGAATAGTAGCAAACCAAGACCGACATAAACAAACAATTATCCGCGAATATGCAAGAGACAATATGCAGAAATTCGTAGAAATTGCCGAGGATGAAATCGGAGCGGCTGAACTAGCCGAGCACCTCCACGCCAAACATAATCTCTTTGAGTTGGTAGAAGGATTGGAAGCTGAGCTTATCGCCGAATTCGAATCGGAAGCCGACTATTACAACCAAATGAACTATAATTACAGATACAATTAATCAACAAGCAAAAAGGAGTGAATGAATGTTCAACACACAAATCACAACACCACTTTCGGCTGCTAAGCAAACACAGTATTATATGCCTGCCTCACACATAAGCAAAGTGGAAGACACAGACAAAACTCGTAATCCACAAGATTACACGTTGGACGCAATACGCAACCGGATGAATGATTTACGTGAATCACTGAATATCGTGAACGACTATTCACCGGATGCAATTCTGGAGCGTATAAAGAAAACCCGAAAACTTCTCAATGCAATTGATGAACTGTAAATAAAGGTTTCGTGCAAGACGCAAAAAAACACGTACAACGTTAAGCCCATCGGGCTTACACACCAAAGCCAGGAGCAGCTTTTCTGCATCTCAATACAATTTTTTCAAATTTCACTTTTGAGAGCAGTGCTGTTAAATTCTGATTGACTATGAAAATCATCAATAATACTGCCCCATCGGGGCAACATATCGGTAGAAAGCAATCTCCACGACTTCTTTAGAGTTCCGTTAGGAACGAAATATGGCAACAATGCTCACACAATATCGCCCTGATGGGGCTTTAAGACTCTGGGGAACATCTGTTTCTACCGATATATTCTCCCTACGGGAGATAAAACAATCTGAATGATTTAGAAAAACAGCCCTGCTCTCGAAGAGGGCTTTTATTCTGTTTTGTTTGTCAATTGAACCTGAACTTAACAGCCCAGCCAAGCTAGGGGCATCGCCCCTAGTGTGTGAATACGCAAATGGATAAGCAAGGGATACGGCAAAGCCCTATCAACGGATGAAATTTCCAAGAAATAAAATCAATCTAAATCAAACGCTGCCCCAAAAATGCAATACATCTCATTAATCAATCAATTCTGGCGTATGCGCCGAACAATGAATATGTGCCATGCAGAAGTGGATTTGTACTTCTATCTCGTAAATGAAGCAAACGAACTTCGTTGGCAAATTCCGTTCGCACATCCCACAAAGTTAATCTGCGCGGCTCTCGGCATGACGAATAAAATCCTCATAGAAAATCGCAACCGATTAAAACAAAAAGGATTAATTGATTTCACACAGGGGTCACGGGCAGAGACAGCTACGTACACAATTATTGATATTTGTGTTTCTCAGGGAAATGAAAAGCGAAACGAAAAACGAAACATATCCCGAAACATATCCCGAAACTCAAATCCACCCCCCTCTTTAAAAGAAGAAAGAGAAGACGAGACGACACGAGAGCGGAAAGAAAAAAATAGCAATGCGCATGAGGGGTTTTGCTCACCGACATTTGATGAATGTCTGTGCTACTTCATTCAGAAAGTCGGAGCAACTCTAGACGAAAAGGAAGCCGAGAATTTAGCAGTGCGGTTTTTCAACTTCTACGAATCAAAGGGATGGATGGTAGGCGTAAACCCAATGACAGTATGGACTAGCGCAGCAGACGGATGGATAAATCGTAACAAAACAAATCAAACTTTCGGAGGAAATTATGCTAAAGACACCGCAAATGCTGCTGCCGGAACTCACAAACGGGGCGGCTCTATCACAGAACTCCGCTCTGTCCTTGCAAAATGGGACGACCCTCACACAGCAAGAAGCGAACACTCAAGCCCCGCTCCTCTACTCTCGATTGTTGGGTCAGTCGGTACTTGACCCCAAGGATATTGCTTTGCAAAAAAGGGTTCAGGGTAGTTTTTGGGTGAAGCTGCAACGCAGCGAAGTGGCTGACCCTGAAAGCAACTACCGTTTGCTTGCTATCAATATTCTTGAACGAGCCAGAGAGAAAAACTACAGTGCGTCGGACATGGAGCGAGCTTGCCGGCGATTTGAACTCAGCCAAATGTACGGTGACAGGATTGAGGTTGCAGCGTTTTTCGATGAAGAGCCGGAGCAGCTTCATCCCTATTCGTGGACGCAGCGTTTGCATTCTGAAGGCAAGGCGCGTTACACTGATTTTGACGGGTACTTGATTGCAGAGGGTTTGCCGCTACGGTGGCGGCTGCACGACGGTAAACGTTTGGAAGGTTTAGAACTTATCGTGTGGCAAGGTAAAACGGTGGACAGCAAGGTGAATACTCCTTCACCCACCGTGAAGGATATAAGGAAACCAAAAGACAGTGACGAACTAAGCCACGCCAACAAACTAATTATCAAGCTCTCGAAGGAGCTTGCCGAGGCGAAGTTTGAGATAGTGGAATTGAAGCAGCGTATCATGAAGCAAAGTGAGTGAGTATGGATTGTGTGGATTTGCTCCGGTCAGGGTTTGCGGGCTGACCGGAGGGGGGATGATGCAACTGACCGGGTTGGAAATTTTTATCTTATTCTCATAACGCACCTAAAAGCGTTATCCCTACTCCAGTTACCCCTGAATATTGCCCACCAACAAAGAGGTTTGTACCTGTTTTGAACGAAAGTGAAGGTGTAAGCAAGTCAATCCAGTTTACATTATTTATGTTTACAAATTCTCTGACAGAAATTATATTTCTAATGGAAATCAATATTCTATGATTAATCAGCATTCCTATATGCAAACCAAGTAAGGGAGTATTTGGATTAAGTGATGATAGTGATGGTAGTGTTGCTAAATCAAGACCTAATTCAAATTTTGAAGAGCTATCAAGAGAAAACAGATAAGCTCCATGAACACCTATACCTCCATTACTAAAGATTGAGCCACCGAGAAGAACTGTAGTACTATTATTCTCTTTTACCCATTTTTCGATATTGTCAGTTTTAATCGAAGAAATGCTAACAGTTTTTCCGATTACATCTATAGTTGACTTCATATTTACAATAGTTTCATCAATCTTACAAATACTGCCTTCTATACTTTGTTTGGTATTTCTAATTGAGGTGTCTAACTCCTTCCGTGTTGAGTCAAGTGTTTTTTGTAGTTTTTCGTGGCGCATTTGTCTGGATACTGAATCATAACCAGTACAAAAAGCATACTCTAAAGATTCAAGTGAAATTTGTATTAGGGTATGGATTAATTGCACATCAACAGTAGCGTCCTTATTAATACAACTGTTATTACATAGATTTGTTACTCTTTGTAAAACAACTTCTTGTAAAGAATTCTTATAAGTTAATGTTGCAATAATTTTATTTATCGCCTCAATTTTATTGTTGAAATCATCAATTTTTGTTGTATTTGAGCAATGAATAATATTGTTTATATTCGTAATTTTCTCACAATTAGATTTTTCAGGCTGTGCCATTAGACAGCTACTATATAAAAGTATTATAATGTACAAAGTGGAGATAAGTATTACTTTCATATTTATTTATTTCAAACGTAAAAAATAGATTGTATCTTTTCCCCAATTAGAATCTTTGATATTTTTAATCGCCTTTTCACCTTCATCATTTTTCAAAGTAGGTAATATTTGCATCCCTTCAAATATTCTATTCTTGATTAGATCGTCACGTATTAAATTCCTATAATCAGTTTCCTTTATTAACAATTTAATTCCCTCAGTATCTATATCTTTATAAGGATAATTGTTATTTACTACTGAATCAATAAAGGTGTCCACATGAATCGAATCGCCATATATTATTCCACCTTGTACAATAGGATTTATTGAATAATCGAATGAATACGCTATCGTACTTGGCAGATACCACGTGTGAAGTTTGAAAGCATGAGCAGGGTCTTCTACTTTTATATTTTCTTCTTTGATTGGTAAAAGTAACGGAACTATTAGAAGCACACAAATAACAGTAAAGTTTTCTGCCGGCTTTGCAATTTTAGAGAAATTCTTTCGAGTCCCTTCTAGAAAAGAATCTTTTTCATCAATTTTTTGTACCAAAACATCGCTGAATATTTCCAACCCGTTTTTTCGATAACCAATAAGAAGTAGAAGTAAACTTGACAGTATAAAAATACCCCTCCACTGTGTTTGTTGATAAACCGGTTGTAGCTCTATTTGTGCTTTTTTTGAAATTGCTTTATATAATTCAACTAAAGATTCATGTTCTTTTATTATGCTGCTATCCTTTGAAACCTTAGAAACTAATCCTAAAGCTGTTCTAGCAAATGTATTTTTTATGGTATCTAAATCTTTAAAAGTATCTTCTGAAGTAATTAACGATTTATTAATCGTATCTGCACATTTTTTCATTTCATTATATACCCCCATCGCTGTGGCTTGAGTATCGAATGAAGTAGTATTAGACTTACTTCTATCGGCAACTATCGAAGGGCGAAATTGAGTAGGGGTATTACGTTTAGAATGATTAAAAGAATATAACATGAGAAATATAATGCCGCCAAAAACGAATGTTTTTTTTACAAGACCATAATATTCTTCATTAGCTGATTTATTGATTATAATATCAAAGATGTATATGCCTAACAACAACAATACGGCTATTATTAATACTGGCTGGTTGTAATTTTGGTTGGCATGATTAAAAAGATTAGGGTACATAAACACAGTAATGGTTAAGGCAATGAGCCACCAAATTGCAAAATAAAAGGGCTTTAGATTTCCATGATACCCCCAACTTTTACTGTCTTCACCCTTTGTTTTTTTCTTTCCATCAACAATTACATTTGTTGTGGCTGGTTGGTTTTGTGTTACACCTGAATTATTTGGTTCTGTCGTATTACTCAGATTGCTGCGCAACTGTTCTACCACTTCTGAATCCTGCTTTGCTTTGATTTTGTTTTCTTTTCTTATATACAACAGAGTAAATACGAAAATGGGTGGAAGTACAAAGTACACTGTAGTAAATATTCGATAGATTAGGTTGTAATCATTTGCAGTTTGAGAGCAGAAACCTGAACTCAACTCAAAGACATGGGTTATAATTAACCCAAAAGCAGGCAGGGTTACCAAAACCGTTGGTAAATATTCCATGATTTTTTCACCCAGAGATTTTTGCCGTTCTTTGTCTGTTTCACTCATATATATTACATATTTTTTTTTGAATAAACCCACCCCCTACAATATCTTCACCTCCTCAAAGAACATCCCGTCCTTACAATTAGCAAAATACCCGCCTCTGTAATTGCAAACTCCACCAGCCAACTCACACATCCTTTTGCTCCGACAAACGGACGACATTTGCCTACCATCAGTTATCAAATCCCCACCTTAATATCAATAGTCGGAACAACCTTATCAGTTTTCCAATCATAAACTACCCGCCCCAGTAGCCAGTAGTTGTCAATAACATTATACTCTGCTCCCAAACTAAATTCAAATCTGGGCTTGTATTCTTTAGCTGCAATCAACGAAAAATCAAGTATTCCCTTTAGATTATTACTTCCCAAGTGTCCACGCAGAGCAAAACCTCCTGAAGTAGTATCGTATCCGGTTCTGTGCTCTTGTAAGAATGTAACGTTTGCATTGATTTGCACCATATTCCCAAATTGATACGTGTATGCTCCCCACGCTTGAATCCTTCTGTTATTTGTGCTGAGCATATCATACGTTCCATCAGAAGAACTAAAACCGGCTGCAATTGCTACCGTCAGTATGTTTTTGTTCCACAATAGTTTTTCGACGGAATCTTTTACAAGCGTTCTTAGTAAGTTGAAGTCCTTGTTTTCACTTGCAAGTTGATTTGCCACTTTTGCGATTTCGTCCAGATACTCAACAGAGTTGCGAATTACTGAGGTATCCACATTGTATTTCTTAGCAAGACTAAGCTCGGCTTCACGAATGATAGCATTACTGCCTGCGGTCAACTTGTTGATTTCTTTGATAAATACAGAGTCTTCCTGTGCAGAGATTTGGTTCATGAGGTCGCAGCGTACACCAAATGCTACAGAACGAACGGGCGACAGATTAGTTGCGTAGGAAAGAGCAATCGGTAGTTTCAATCGTTTGTTAAAACTGTATTCAATCCCCCATGGACTTTGATTGACCGTTTCGGAAAGTATGGCTGTACCAAAATTCACCATAAACTCCTTCGATGATGATGCCCGTAAGATTGCCGTAGGTTGCTGTTGCACGACCGTAAAAGCTGGAGCATCAGGAATTGCAAAATCTGTTTGAGCCACCAATGAGGAAGGAATAACCAACAGTAAAACAAGCAGTAAGCTATTTTTCATCGGTTTCCTCATATAAATTTAAAACTGGAAATTGAAATAGTTTCGGTCAGAGTTTGCTCAATATTTTCACTGTTATTAATCGAAGTATAGAAATTAACATCAGCATTTTTGCCGTTGATTAATGTATAATCAATACGAAGCATTTTTCCTTTTAGGTTCTGTGCCGACTCAGACAACTCGAACTGGTCAGAAATGGAATCCGAATTGGTACCATGTTTGACATCGTCCTTGTTATTTCCATAGATAAGCCACACTTGATAGTTTACAATTATTTTATTTTCATCGTCGAATTGCGGCATTTCAACTGTAACCTTAACAGGGTCTACGGCATTGCCGGGTACAGTAATTGTTTTGTATGGCATATTATTTTTATTAAAAAATTTAAAATATAGAATGTTTAATAGTTATCTCGATAGATTCATCATACTTACAATTATATATCAGTTTATACATTCTACTACTCGATTTTTTCGTTTAGTATCTTTTTTTCTTCAATATTCTCATACACCAGGAGGAATATTCTGTGGAGCTATTGGTGCTGCCGCTTGCTGTTGCTGCGCTGACGGCGGATTCTTCTGCTCACCAAACTTTTGCGCTACTTTCCCGCTCATTACAATTCCTAAAATAACCTGAATTGATGTGTCAATCTCTTGCATTTTCCAGCCGTTATTTGCTGTACTGATTACCCATACAACAAATGTCCCTACACCCCAGACAAACATAACAAGTCGTGTAGAAGAAAAACCTCCGTTATCCTCTTGGAAAAATTCAGAAACACTCATAATAAAACCTCCTGAATATTTTTTTGCCTACTCTATAATCGGTTTTCGGCAACCCCGTTTTTATTTATTTTTAATTCAAATTCTACCATTTTTCACTAATTAATGCGCTTGTAATTGCCCATAAAAATTACCCTAAATTTCCCTACAAAACTATAGGAATTTATGAAACCTCACAAGCCCACCGCACGATTTCAACGCACGATTTCAACGCACGATTTCAACTGTGTTTTTGTCAGTAGTGGTCTGGGTTAAGGGTATGATTTATTTAGTTTTGCAAATAACAGAATATAAATTTCACGGAAGAGACAAACAGCTGTTGAGTTTTTTTGAGGTTTCATAAATGCAGCACAAGCATAAAAAAAGCTCTGCCGGAATAATACATGGTATCACTCCGGCAGAGCTTAAATAATTCGATTGCTTCTGATTTTTCTCTAATTACTGCTTTGAATATTTACATCCAAAATATTGTTTGATAATGTACATGTCAAGCTATTCCTGTCAAAAATGTAGTTAGCAAATATGGTTTTAACAATCAATAAATATCAATTTCCCCTAAACAAATGGTTGTAGTTACTTTTGTACCCGGATCTTCTTTTTCATATGCAACCTTTGCTCTATATTTTTTATGCATAAATATGTTATTTACTAATACATTAGTTACACTTGGAGGAAATGTTCCAACATGTTGATAGCCCGTAATAAAATATCCCCAAAAATTCTTCACCCTATAATACACATCATATTGCTTAGCATTGGGTTTGGGCGTCCAATCTATTTCAACAGAAGAATGGTTTATCGTTAGAACTGTGATTAAACTTTTCTCGCATTCATTATTTATTCCAAGACTTTGATTCCAAAAAATATTTCCTAAACCCCATCCCAAAAACGCCCCAAAAATTCCACCTATTAATGCTCCTAAAGGTCCACCTATCATTCCTCCTAAAAAAACCCCGCCTAATGCACCACCAACACCTGCTCCAAAAATTGCTGCAACAATATTTTTAAAAAAAAAATTCATGCTATGATATTTAATGGTTTTTGCCTACTCTATAATCGGTTTTCGGTAACCCCGTTTTTATTTATTTTTAATTCAAATTCTACCATTTTTCACTAATTAATGCGCTTGTAATTGCCCATAAAAATTACCCTAAATTTCTCTACAAAACTATAGGAATTTATGAAACCTCACAAGCCCATCGCACGATTTCAACGCACGATTTCAACGCACAATTTCAACGGTGTTTTTGTCAGTAGTGGTCTGGGTTAAGAGTATTATTTATTTGGTGTTGCAAATAACAGGACGAGAATTTCACGGCAAAGGCAAACAGCTATTGGGATTTTTTTGATGTTTCATATATGCAGCGAAAGCATAAAAACAAAGCTCTGCCGGAATAATACATAGTATCACTCCGGCAGAGCTTAAATAATTCACCTATTTCAGATTAACTTTTATTTTTATTCGACCGCTATTATATTTGACAGCAATTACATTACTCCCCCTTACGCCAGCACATATTCCACGAGCGCGCGCCCTGCGTCCTCCACGCAATCCAAAAGCGGCAGCATTTTGCCACCTTCTTCAGCTTCGGCTACATATAGCTCAGTCTCGGCAAACTTGAGTGTATTGGTTTTTTCGAGCAGGAGGTCAATAAATGCTTGATTAGGGATGCCCTCCTCCGCAAATAGCCGCCTGATGTTCCCCTTCACAACTGCATCTCTGCCCTGGCTCATCAAATTGCCGAGCCGCTTTACGCTCACAAGCTGCGCTCCGGGGTCCGAACCCGTAAAAAAGAAAAACGTATCTGAACTCTCGGCGATGGCACACCACCGCTCTTCACGGTAATTTATTGAAAAAACAGACTTCATAACTACTCCTTAAAATAAATGGTTAGTGGATTACCTGTCAGTATTTATGGAAATGATTTTCCGCTCAAATCCCCTACTCGACTGTATTTCTCACGACGTTCAAGCCGGAACAATCAAAGCCATTCTCCTATGCTGACGATTTTTTATAGTCTTGCAATTTATACTATATTTTGATAGGGCGCAAGCCCATCGCACGATTTCAACGCACGATTTCAACGCACGATTTCAACGCTCTTCTTTTTAGGCAGTAAATACACCGGAAATGGCACTCTATCGAATGCACAGCCCTATATCGCCTTGTAATCAGGCGGCGAATACCGTGAAACAAGTGTTGAATATCTGTCTATTTTAATCTCTACTAATGTCGTAGTATTATTAAAAAATAGCGAAATCTGACCCTGTGCGAACGGGTCGTATATAATGTAGTTTTCAAACTCCTTCGTTCGATAGAAAATCATATCGTCGCCTGTTTCGGCTGTAATGCTCATTGTGAGGATGTAATTTTTATCGAGCAGTGCATTTATTTTATTGGGAGAGACAAGGAAGCGACGATATTCCTTCGATACAGAATGCGGGTGAGCGTTCTCGCGAAGCATCTCGTCGAGCTCAGCACTTTTTCGCGCTTCCCCATCATTCATTTTAATCTGACCGCGGATTTCTTTGCTGTCAGGAGCGAGTTTTCGTTTGCGTTCCCACACATTAAATTGCAAAAGATAATCAGTAACCGGACGGTCACGGTCATCAGTTACCCTAAAGATAAACTGTTGATATTGTTCTTTATTACCGTCGGCAATCAATTCCGTTTTAGTATTTTCCCAAAATGTATCGCCGATTTTTACATAATCCTTGCCGGAGTCTAAGCAGTCCAAAATATCCACACCGGTTTTGCTCCAATCTAAAATTGTGGCGTGATTGAGCTTAGGATATATTTTATATGGTATTACGGGCTGCCCCTTATGCCAATCATTCGTTGCTTCGCCATGAATAAAATCAATAACGTATTTTCTGGAATTAAGATTTGCTCCCGAAACTACAATCGTCCCGTCTGTGCCGTCTTCGTTGATAAAACTCCTGATAATATCATCGTAACCGCTTCCACCGGTTAGAACAAACGCTCTGATGCCACTCACACCGTAGATTGGAGCAGACCCGAAAAGGTCGAAATCGGCAAGCTCCCATTGCTTGGGCGAGGCAAGCTCCAACGCTCTAAGAATATATATCCCAACCTCTCCGAAATCCTCCAAATCCCTATTGCCTTTGGCTATGCGTCCAAGAAGTGACGGTGCTTTATGGGCAAGCGGCGACCCGAAATTTGCAGGAGCCAAAAAAACGATGGAATTAATGTGGGATGCGATGCCTTTGCCATTATTATACCACGAATATTGTTTTATCATCTGGCGGACGACGAGCGCGCCGGTACTGTGAGTAATGAATTTCAGGGTTCGCTCAGGATTTTGTGACTCTTCCAGCAAAATATTTTCGACAGGCGTAGAACCGAACATTGTCATCCGCAGCTTTTCAAATAAACCTTCGGCAAGGTCTTCGAGTGTGGCTGAGTCTTCCAACGATTTGTAATTAATATAATGGGTTTTATATCCGTCTGTCGTAAGACCTGCGTCCAGTTTCTTTTTCATTGACGTATATTCGTCGCTCCAGCCGTGGATTATAATTACGTGTTTGCCGGACATAGGATTCTCCAAAAGATAATTAAGTACGGGTCTTGGCAGTTACTATAACTACCAAACCGTACAGGTGATTAGAAGGTAGGTGCTATACAACCGACCTGACCTAAAAACTAATATACGTTCCCCATCATAGCGAGTAGTATCTCCCCGCTCAACCGCAATAAACCCACTGTAAACTTACGCGAAATTTTCCTCCGCCCGTTACTCTATTTACTACTCTATTTCATGCAAAGCTATTGAGGTCAAACTAGAAATTACCCTGCCCGAAGATGTTGTCGGCACAAACAGCAAATCCTATATAGCCAAACTTGGTCAGCACAGGAAAGCAATATGTCTGAGAAATCGAAATTCCAATATTCGAGAAGCAAGATTGTTAAGTGTGCTCGGACGGGTTGTCGAAGGGTGGAGGCGGGTAGTCCCACGGTTGAAACCGTGGGTTATGGTTATGAAACACCTATATGTGTTTCATTATTTCTTCTACAAGTTTGTAGACTGTTGTGGAGGATTCGGCTTTTGCCGGGGGTAAATTATTATCGTCATGATACTTGCAAATATCTTTGGCTCGTTTGATTGCTAAGTCTGTACGAGTCATTGCCTGTTCGGTTTCTGTTTTAGGTTTGACTTCTTCATTAAGAAGATCAAAAAGTTTTTTTGTAACTTTTTTGCTGCCATTTTTGCCTCCATCATATTCTGCGCCTAGAGGTTTGAGATGATTATTGAGTCTGATATTATAATCATCTCGGTGCATTCGGTCTCCGAGATGATTTTCAAAATGAAGCATTAACCAATATTCAAATGCTTGGTTAGAATAAGCTACCTCAATATCGTTTACATTTGCTAAATTTATTGCTTCATTAAAGTTATTATTATCAAAATCATCTTTATCAAAAACACACCATACTTTATCATATACGCCCGCTTCTTTTATATTTATGGCTTTTTCTACCATACTTTTGGTATTCCTTCCAGTTCCAACAGATTTAATTGTTGCAGACTTGAGCTTGAATTTATCAAAGTATGACGGTTCAGTGTTTACACCATCACAAACTATAAGTATAATAGGTTTTTTTGCCTTAGGTTTATATTCTCTGCTAATGTTTGTTTTTAATCTCCGTTTACTACGAACAGTTCTATCATGTTGTTCATTTGCTTTTTTATCCTTCCTTCTCATTGACTTTCCTTTCAATATGAACTAGTGAATCAAAACTACCTAGGAAAGGAACTGCACCGTATCTTCCACGAAGATAATGCTCCTCAAACTTCTCATCTTTTCTTACATCGTTGAAGTCAGCTAATGAAAAAAGCGAAGCTGCACCATATCGGTCTTTTTCTGTGAACCAAATTTGGTCTCGTCTGAATAATCCTGAGTTTAAAAGATTTGTATTGTGAGTTGTAAAGATTAATTGAGCATTATTTGGATTATGCTCTTTTGAATTAAATAGGGAAATAATTTTATTGACTAAATTTGGATGCAATCGCGAATCCAGCTCATCAACCATCATAACCATACCGGTTTCAAGAACTTTTAAAATAGGTCCTGTCAAATAGAAAAACTTTTTAGTTCCTTCCGATTCATCATTATCCATTGATAATTGTATGTCTCCGATATGCATATTTTTCTCATTGTATTTTTTATGAGTTGTAAGTATATCTTCAATATATGTTACAGCTTCTTCATTCTGAATTCCATTAAAAGGATTACTGGTTTTTATTTTCATGAAAAAAATTTTGTACAAATTATTTTCTTCTGATTTTTTAGGAGTAATATTTAAAATATCAACATCAGCAGCATCCAAAAAGTCGAGAATTTTTCTTCGGTAGTCTGAATTCTCTATTTCATCAAGTGTGAAATCCCGATACTCACTCTCCTTTAACCCTGAAATAACTCCCATTTTCTTAAACCAATCAATTACATTTTTTGCATTAATTTCATTTAGCTGGGCGGCTGTTGATAAAAGTAAAGCATTCTTAAAAAGTAAATTTTCTTTTTTAATGATTGTACCCTTTTTGAAATTTGACTTATGGAACTCAAATTCTTGCTCTTCCCTATAAAAAAGTTCGGTTTCCTTTGTTTTAGGTTTGTGATAGAGCCATTCAGCAATTACACTATTTTGATTAGCTTCAAACCCATATCGGTACATTTCTTCATTATGCAGAAAAACCACCTCAAATTCGGTGGAATCATTTTCTGAATCCGTGTGTAATTTGAATGAATCCACCGGAATGGTTTTCTTTTTCTGGCTATCTCCATAAGAATTTTCTACAAAGTACTTCATATCATCAAACGCTTTAGTAAGAACAGTCTTCCCGCTCGCATTAGCCCCGTACACGACTGCACTCTTCATCAGCCGCAACTTGAACTTCGGCACTTCGATTACATTATCCTCCTCACGCGTATCCTTGTCATAATTGGAGGCAACCATACTGAGAACAGCACGGTCTTTGAAGGTCTTGTAATTTCTTACTGAGAATTGAATTAGCATAATAAAGTCGTTTTTTGTGGATAATCCTGCAAAAATAGCGTTTATTTTGATGAAACGTGCAAAATAGTTCGATATTTTGTGAAATTTACAAGAAATCAGCAGAAAGATTGAAAGGACATAATAGAAATGATACGATGGAAATAAAAAAGCCGGATGTAACAACACCCGGCTTTCGTTAAATAAATAAAAATAAGTCTTACTCTTTAGGGGTTCGTTCTCGCCTCTCAGGTGTGGGTTGCTGCTTTGGCGGCTGCGGTACTTGCCTTGGCTGCGTAGATGTACGCGGTGGGCTTGGCTGTACTCGCGGCTGTGTACGCGGTTGATTTGGCTGCACTTTCGGCTGTTTTTGAGGTGCAGGGCTTGGCTGTGCTCGTGGCTGGGTTCGCGGTTGATTTGGCTGCACTTTCGGCTGTTTTTGAGGTGCAGGGCTTGGCTGTG
>CAZGNO010000060.1:0-8182 GCA_964527785.1 uncultured Chitinophagaceae bacterium | reverse complement strand
CTCGTGGCTGGGTTCGCGGTTGATTTGGCTGTACTTGTGGCTGTGAAGGCGCAGGGCTTGGCTGTACTTGCGGCTGTGTACGCGGTTGATTTGGCTGTACTTGCGGCTGAGATGTTGACGGTGGACTTTGCTGCACTCGCGGTTGCCGGCGAAGTGGCGGCTGGCTTGGCTGAACTGCGGGTTGATTTGGCTGAGTTCTTTCCATTCGCGGCTGTGTACTCTTTTGTGCTCCGGGCTGTGTAGCGTTCGGTGCCGGAGTTGGAGCCACTATAGGTTTACCCGTTATGGTTTTCAAATCTTTAGGGTTGGTTATTTTTGCCGGAGCCGGACGTCTGTCCGTAGAAGCATTTGCCGTAATTTCCGGTCGGTACACTTGCAGAGCATTCTTGGTACGTTCATTTCTGATTGGCGTGGTTGATTCTTTAATCGGCACACGTTCCACACGTCTTCCTACTCTTTTTTCTACGTCATTTACTTCGGGTCCGGCGTTGTAGCGTACATTATTCCGGTGATGAGTTCTCACATTATTTATCACCACAGTATTATTATAAATAGTAGTATAATGCGTGTGGTTTATATAATGCCGGTATATATGTCTCGACCCGAAATCCCTGCAATGCACAAACCTCCAATGGCTATGCGGTACTGAATATCCGCTTGAATATGCTATGCTGATGCTGATTCCGGGTCCTATCGGAGCCCATCCGTAATAATCGGGTGAATGTCGCCATACAACCCATCCGGGTCCCCACTCGTTGCCGGGCACCCACACATATCCGTAATTAGCATCAAAATACCACCTTCCGTAATGGAACGGTGCCCATCCCCAACTATAAAGCGACACCCACGTCCATCCGTCATCCGTATAAACCCAGTAGCCGTTCGTAGAATACGGGGCAAACCCGGTAGGTACGTCCGGCAACCAAACATACCCGTAATCAGGATTTTCTATCCATCTTCCATACGGACTGAGTTCATCATAAAACACTTGGAAACTTACGGAGGTGTGCTGCGCAATAGTTGGTTGAGGGAGGATTGCGCTGCTGCTTATAAATAGAAGCGAAAGCGCGATAATGAGCGGTTTCATGGTTTTAGTCCTATTAGTGTGAATAAAAAGGCAATCAAACCTATGGGTATAAGAGGAAAATGCGGGGAGATTATTTTAATCTTTGAGGGGAAAGATATAATTTCTCCTGATTATTATATGCTTCAGGTTTGCTAAGAGTTGGTACCATCATTGGCTATTACTATTTAGCTCCTCTGGAGCTTGTTGTAACAATGCTGAATCCATCATGGTTGAAGTGTTGCAAACGACTTTGCATATTTTTTATATTTGCAGAAAAGCCGCTTCCTGCAAATATGGAGATTTATAATTGCAGAAAAGCCGTTTCCTGCAAATATGGGAATCTATATTTGCACTTTAGCCGTTTCCTGCAAATACACACCCCATCTACCGGGCAGCAGGGCTGTTTTTCTAAAGGTGTCAGATTGTTTTTATCTCCCGTAGGGAGAATATATCGGTAGAAACAGATGTTCTCCAGAGTCTATAAGCCCCATCGGGGCGACATTGTGTGAGCATTGTTGCCATATTTCGTTCCTAACAGAACTCTAAAGGAGACATGGAACTTGCTTTCTACCGATATTTTGCCCCAATGGGCAGCGCTATTGATGATTTTCATATTCAAATCAGAAAAACAGCCCTCCTACCCTGCAGAACTATTTTCTTATCTTGTTACAGAGGAGTTGCCTCGTCGTGGTAAACAATAACCGAAAACACTAAAAAAACACTCATAATACTACATGACCAAAATTTCAAGTAATTTTGTTACTGACTGATGTTATGCAAGATTATATTGATTAGACCTTATCAACAACAAATTTACACGTGAGTAGGCGAGCAAAGTCAAGTCAGGTGCTACACCTGACTTTCATTACTTACCAATTAAAGCGCATACGTTTATTAAATAAATACTGGTTGCGTACATAGTCCGTAAAAAGGTATTTATGTTGAAGTCAGGTGTAGCACCTGACTGGACTAGGGAAGAAACTCAATACATTAATTGTTGCGTAACATCAGTTACTGATATAATTTGAATACAACCTGTATTGGAAAGGTATTATGACCAACGAACCCGAAAAACCAGAGTTTTGGGAAACAAACTTCATCGAAAAACAAGAAATGTGGGGCTTTGAGCCGTCCAAATCCGCAGTATTGACAAAGGATTTTTTTCTTCAAAAATCAATAAAAAATATTCTTATTCCGGGTATCGGCTACGGAAGGAATGCTCAAATTTTCCGTGACAACGGAATAACGGTAACCGGGATTGAAATCTCAAAAACCGCAATTGAAATGGCGAGGAAACATTACGGAGCAAACATGGTTATTTATCATGGTTCTGTAACGGATATGCCATTTGATAACTGTCTCTACGATGGTATATTTTGCTATGCCCTGATTCATTTACTGGACGGAAACGAACGGAAGAAGCTCGTCCGAGACTGCTATAATCAACTGGCAGATAACGGCATCATGGTTTTTACGGTCATTTCCAAAGAATCTGCCACCTATGGCAAAGGTAACTTTGTCAGCAAAGACCGTTATGAAATATTCGACGGTGTGAAGATGTATTTTTATGACAGGGAATCAATCCACTCTGAGTTTGGCTCGGCAGGATTGTTTGAAATTACAGAAGTTGTTGAGAATTTTCCATTCTTTTTAATTAAATGTGGGGAAAACAGTGTGAATGAGCTCGCTCAATGAAAGGATATCACTATCATTTTTGGTATTGAAGGTGTTTTTTGTTAAAGGTCGGTTTAAAATCTTGTCGTGTGCAAGTAAAAAACTCAATGCATTAATTGTTGCGTAACACCGATAAGTAACTGATAAAAACATTCGTCAGACTCTGTATTCAACATTAAGGAAGCGATTTAACCCTGTTGCCATGACCTGGCGAAGTACTCAATAAATCTGTTGTTACATATCAGTTATTTATTGTAAATTTGCCTTAAATATAACAACCATATTTTCACATATTCTTTACTAAACTGATTTATGAGATACATATATTACTTTTCCTTACTTTTTCTCTGTGTACTTTCCGCATGTTCAGTAAATGACTCGCCTACCAACACCGGCGATAATAAAAACGATAATGTGATTATAACAACTATTGCAGGTATAGTAAATGACGAAGCCGGGCAACCAATTCCGGACGCCACTATTACGGTTATCGACAGCGGGGTGGTTAAATTTACTGCGACTACAAGTCAATTTGGATCATTTATGATTCAGGAGGTAAGTGTGCCCTCCTCACGATGCTTTATTATCTGCAAAAAAAGCGGTTATTTTACAGGAAGCCGTGCCGAAATTCCTACCGTCAAAGGAATTACCGAAATGCACTTAACGATGCAAAGCAACACTCCAACAAACTCAGTAAATGCGACTTCCGGAGGAAAAATTAATGTAGGAACAGCATCTGTTGATTTTCCAGCTAATGCATTTGTAACAGGTAGCGGTACACCTTATACGGGAACTGTTTCTATTGCTGCTAAATTTATCGATCCTAATACAGTTACATTCTACGATTCGTTTTCCGGAGATATGACTGCAACCCGAACGGACGGCAACCGGACAGACTTGCTGTCGTATGGTGTACTTCGTGTTCAAGTCAAAGATGCAGCCGGTAATGATCTTAAAATTGCTACAGGTAAAACCGCGACTCTTTCCTATCCGATATCAGCTTCCATGCAAGCGAATGCTCCGGCTTCCGTGCCTTTATGGTACTTTGATGAGGCAATCGGAATGTGGAAGGAAGAAGGAGCAGCTCTAAAATCGGGTAACACATATACAGGAAAAGTATCTCATTTTACCGATTGGAATTGTGATATTCCAGCATTAACAGGAAAAATCAAAGGGCGTTTAGTTTGCAGCGGTAATGGAGAAGGTATATCGGGAATACACGTTACAGTCGGTCAACGCACAGTGGTAACAAATTCTGACGGGTATTTTTCAACGAGAGTACCGATAGACATTGCCCTCACAATTTCCATTAATGCGGCAAAGAATAACGGTATGACCTCGCCGGATGTAAACACCTCTCCTCTTGTTGCCAATGAAGAAAGAACCCTTTCCGATATTCAAATAACGAACTGCCCGGCTTTGCTTACCGGGACAGTGGTCGACTGTGCTTCAGCACCTGTTGCAGGTACGGTTACCGTTAAAGTAAATGGAAAATATTTGAGTTGTTTCACAGAAACAGGTGCATTTAAAATGCATGTACCTTCAGCCGTTGCAATGACTGCACAAGCGCATATGGGAGAAGCGAACTCAGACCCGCAGATAGGTTTACCTGTAGATATTCCAATATTGACTGGGACACAAACATATACCTGCGGTAATATTTCTGCTTGCGGTAAAATTTCAGGCAACGCAGATTATTTTGATTTTGACTTGGGATCAGCGTATATACCTAGTGTTCGGCTTTCGCCTGACGGTTCGTTGGTAGTAATTGAGCATTTTCAGCCGGGAGCAGCGTTTACGGACATATATCAAGTAACAACGGGACAGAAAGTGACGAGTTTTAAGAGATATAATGATGCACCTTTGCCGTATTTAACCATTGGAAATTTTAGTAATGACGGATCAAAACTACTGATGTATTCAGGGAAGGATTCAATAAGCGTCGTTGATCCGAGGACAGGTACTATTATTCAAACAATCAATGCCCCTGAAGGGATGATCACTCCTGACGGTCAGTATGTTGTAGCTACAAGGACCAATCCTTTGAAATTAGCAGTGTATTCCATAGCAAATGGAAACAAAATAAGAGATTTAACATATACTCCTTCAGCAAATAAATATTTTAGTAGAGTAATCGGATTCACAGGCACAAATGGTGTTAAGTTTTTTATACAGGATATGGATGGAACTAAACCAAGGCAAATCATCATATGGAATTATTTGAATGATTCTAAAATAAGCGAGGTAGCATTTCAGTATTCAATGCCTTATGGCAGTAATACGGGAGGAGCATACTACTTCTCGACCGATGCCTCAATTTCTGGTTTTAGTCCTTCTGAAAATACAAATGTTATTATGTTTCAAAACACCTTGACAGGTTCTTTGTTAACAGGTAAAACCTTTACAATGTCGACCCAAACAGGAATCGGTATATCTAATGACAGTACTTTTGTAAGCCAACCTTCAGTTGGTGGTCTGAGTCCGACAATATATAATATTATTTCAAGACAACCGGTAAAAGTATTAGACATACCTTCTCAGGGTACATATTACAACAGTTTTAGTTCCAGCAATAACTGCCAATATATTGCTGGCTTCCACTGTAAACCAGGAGGAATACTGTCTTCAATCCCTGTTCGGGTTTGGAAAGTAAAGTAATGATTCCTGCAATATAGACCACGAGTAATTTATAATAAAAATTTGAGAAGTTGCTGGTTCTTTATTGAAAAAGTCGTTGAAATTTACAGTAATTTCGACGACTTTTTTGCATGGTTATTGAATACCGGATTGGTGGTGAAGCAATCATTCCTTGCCCCGACAAAGAGCTCAATACATTAATTATTGAGCAACATCAATTACTAAAATCATTTTCAATTTTCATATTTTTTATTATCATGAAGATACATTGTCTTGACCTATACAAAATACGTTAACCCACCTCAATACTACCCCTACATATCAAGCATCCTACCCGACATTGACCACAAAAGACTTATTCCAAAATTAAGTCCCGAATATGCAAAGGCAGTATTATCCCGATCATGTGTAAAATCAATAGAAGCCAACATTGAATTGTTTTCACCCGATAAAGAATTTTTTGAGACATACCCGCCCAGCCAAATTTCGTCTTTTGTTTGTGTCATAATATTAGGATGAGGACCTCGGACTGCAACTTCTTCTTCCACAACCGCAGAACTCCATACCTTATAGAACATATCCAATTTTAGCATGAGCATAGCCGGAATTGCATAATCAGACACCCTACCATCAGGATAATTTACAAGTTGCTCCCTGATCCCCGATTCGGAATGGTCTTGCGGCGAAGGCGGTACCTGACCGTTACGAGCCAATGTAATATCCGTAGAGCAGTAACTCATTCCGAGACCTATACTTGGTATTACTAGTGTTGATCGTGTATTGACTATCGGGTAACCAACATTCAAATCAACCCCCAATGATGCAATACTAGTAGTAAAAGTTCCAAATTTATCAGTTGTTTTTGAGGATATTCCAAAACAATAATTCAAATCACCACCGACGAGTAAGCCGTTCCATATATTTAATTTAACCCCATACTCAACAAATGTTGCAGCATCTCCTATAGTATTCAACGAAGATTTTTTTAAGCTCTCATTTAATGAATTCACATCAAGTGATTTTCTTCCAATGCTCATGGAAAGAAAACCTGTTCGTCGCAGAGAATCATCTCTTAGCACTACACCCAACTTTTCTTGAGAATAAACAGGACAGACAACGCATAGAACACAAAGTACAAACATGGCAACAATCTTGGGTGAGCGGTGTTGATTCCTCTGCAACAAGAAATGATGATAAAGCATTTTCATGTGAACCTCTAGAGAATATAATGTTGGTAGATTTCTATCTTTAATGAAAAAAAAGCACGGTTAAAAGTTTGATTTAGAGTTATACTGTATGAGATGGCATTTAGTTCCCTGACAAACATATAAAACGCGTAAAAAGCCCCGCGAATAAAACCGAGGATAGTTTCTTTATATCTATCACTTCATGCCAACAACATCACATATCGCCTGAAAAATATTCACAATAAAACAAAAATATTTTGAATAATTCTCATCCTGCATGAAACACGCTACAGTCGGTATTGTAGGAGTTTTCACCCCGTTTTACAACCACTCTCCCCTGCTATTCTAAACCGCCGCAATGCAACTTTTTTTTCGGTATTTCGTTGTAGTCCGTGTAAGTGACAGAAAAAAAGATTATTCGGCAAAAAGAAGTACCTTTGTGATATGTATAGAACATACGCATTGGCTCAATGAAACGTATAGTCATTATAAAAGCACTTTTACTTCGTTTTTGCAGGGTTACGCTTCGATAAGAAAGTCCCTGTCAGTTCTCAAAAGCCCCATCTCTAACAGCGACTCTTCGCACCCGAAGACCCCGCTAGAATAATGCCTTCGAAAGTCACTCCAAAAACTATAGAATAATACTAAATAAGTAATCGAACATAATTTATTTACATAGTAACGGGTTGTCATTCTAAGGGGATTCTTAGACCAAAGAATCTCCGTAATGAACTACAAAAGCTGAACGGAACAACAAACAGAATGACAGGGGTAACCAGTATGTCAATTTGTTTTATCTATATACATCAAAGCACAAAAATTAATTAACAATTCTTCAACTATTCATAGTACAATTATGAAAACGGAAAAATCAATTGAGGTATTAAATACTCTCATACAAGCGCACAATGATAGAATTGAAGGATACGAAACTGCTATTAAAGAAGCCGACGAAGCATTCTTGCAGGAAGCCGATTTGAAAGTTTTGTTCAATCAATTTATTCAAACCAGTAAGCATTGCAAAAATATGCTGGCAAATGAAGTTATGAAACTCGGAGGAGTTCCAGCCCAAGGTACGAACCTCGGCAAACTGTTCAGAACGTGGATGGATGTGAAATATGCCCTTACGTGCAATGACCGCTATACAATTCTCAAATCATGCGAACACGGCGAAGGTATTGCTCAAGAAATCTACGGTAAAATAATAGTAGATTACATTGAACATCTATCACACCAACATCAAAAATTGGTTCATGAACAACATCAATTAATTAAAAATGACCATGAAAAAGTAATTGATTTATTTAACAATTCGTTGAAGCACGAATAGTGGATGAGTTTTGGATATAAACACACAAACAATACGTTTTGTGTGTACATTGAGAATCTTTAATTATAACGATAAATTCATTCTTTCATGTAAGTGATAGGACTAAAATAACCGAACCATTAAATTCAGTAAATTATTTGTTTGAAAAATTGGCAAGTACTAGATGCTTCGACTACGCTCAGCATGACAAACGAGCTCAAGTCACACTGAGTTCCTGATAGTCGTCGAGCCGTCTACAAAATAATACAATGACATAAAAAATAAGACAGTTGCCTTCTGTCATTCTGA
>CAZGNO010000059.1:0-22100 GCA_964527785.1 uncultured Chitinophagaceae bacterium | reverse complement strand
TTACAGCGTGGACTACCAGGGTATCTAATCCTGTTTGATCCCCACGCTTTCGTGCCTCAGCGTCAGTTGCGAGCCGGCGGGCTGCCTTCGCCATCGGTGTTCCTCCTGATATCTACGCATTTCACTGCTACACCAGGAATTCCACCCGCCTCTCTCGCACTCAAGACTTGCCGTATCAAAGGCACCCCACGAGTTAAGCTCGTGGATTTCACCTCTGACGCACAAGTCCGCCTACGCACCCTTTACACCCAGTAACTCCGGACAACGCTCGGATCCTACGTATTACCGCGGCTGCTGGCACGTAGTTAGCCGATCCTTCCTTTGAGGGTACCGTCTCAACAGGTCTAACCTGTCATTCGTCCCCTCCGACAGCGGTTTACGAAGCTAAGCTCCTTCTTCCCGCACGCGGCGTCGCTGCATCAGGATTGCTCCCATTGTGCAATATTCCTCACTGCTGCCTCCCGTAGGAGTCTGGACCGTGTCTCAGTTCCAGTGTGACTGTTCGTCCTCTCAGACCAGTTACTGATCGTAGGCTTGGGGAGCCGTTACCTCTCCAACTACCTAATCAGACGCAGACTCATCCCCAACCGGTCTCCCTTTAATGATTGCTCATCACATCTGATATTAGCAGTCCGTTAGAACTGTTATGTCAGTGTTGGGGGCAGATGATCTACGCGTTACTCACCCGTGCGCCAGTGTTCTTCGTATTACTACTAAAACCCTCGACTTGCATGTGTTAGGCACGCCGCCAGCGTTCGTCCTGAGCCAGGATCAAACTCTCCGTTGTATGTAATACATTAATTAGTTTGATTGCTCTTTACTGTATAACTACTATAGCGATATAGTAGCGGGTTGCTGTCAAAGTCATTGTAGCCCGAAAGCTAAATGCTTTGAACAGTTTGATTGCTCGAATCTATTGTGAATCCGAACGGTCGTATAACGCCGCCCTTGACAATCCACAATAAACTGAAATCTCAAATTTATTGTTTCTCTAAGCTCTTCTTTCTCGTCTTCTGTTTGCTCCCTGTTTTCAAAGTACGTGCCCTAATTCTACCGGCTCAAAACTCATCCGACTGTTCGGCGTTTTTGCCCGTGCCGTCGAGTAGGGAATACAAAGTTACGACTATTCTATCCTCTTTTCCAAAATATTTTTTTGAAAAGTGTAAGGACAGAGAAGAACCGACACTCAAGCTCTTTTACTAAATTATTGGTTTATAAGAATACTTACGTTGTATTAAAATTTATTTATCTCACGAGATTTTTTTTTGAGTGGCATTTTACCGTGTGCCGTTTTAGAGGTCAAACTGATGAATTTATCCTAACAATCGTCTGTCTGAGGTCTCATTAATCTACAAAAACAGGTTTAATCGTGGCAAATCATCCGTTATTATATCTCCATGAAACTATACTAAACCAAAATTACCGACGGTTTAGTAAGAATGGAATTGAGTATATTTGAATACACTATAACTACATTCATATACTACATCCGTCAATAATCAACGATTGTATCCGATAAGAAGTATGTAACAACAGCATACTACTTATGTATTATTTGCTTGGTTGCGCACTCAATCCAAAATCCGGAACAAATGCGAAACAAAACAGGAAGAATACAAAAATTACCGCCAGTTTATACCGTCAGTTTAAGGAGAAGCTGATCTAAAAGTAACAAAACATGGCGAAGCTAGATATAGAAGAAAGGAAAAAATGAAATCCTATTTTTTAACTCACGAACAGATAAACAGTCATCTCATTGCGGCGGACACTGAAAGCAGGAGAGGAAACTATGATGATGCTGAGCAGCACATCAGAACAGTTCTCGAATCGTTGGATGAATCGCAATTATTGGAGCAATCCCTGCTGTTTCGATTGAGGGCATTACTTATATTAGCCCAAACAATGTGGAGACGCAGTGACTACAGTCAAGTGTTGGTATATGCAAACGAAGCAATTGATGTTGCCGGCAACCTAAGCGATACACATAGAGAGAAAGAAATAACTCTAACCAAAATATACAATGTAATCGGTTTGGCATATTGGAACTTGTCCAATTATTCACTTTCGCTCGAATACTATTCCAAGGCAATGGAGCTTGGTGAAAAAACCGGTGATAAAATTGGCGTAGCCGTTGTTCTGGGAAACATTGGAATTGTATATTCAAATTTAACTGACTATCACAGAGCTTTGGATTATTTCAGAAATGCCCTCATTGCCCATGAAGAACTCGGTATGAAAACTGAAGCAGCTAATGTTACGTGCAACACCGGTGTTATTTATAGGACGCTTGGAGATTATTCGCGAGCTTTAGAATATTTTAGGGCATCACTTGAAGCATTCAAAGAATTAGGCAATAAAGCTGAGGTCGCAAGAGTTACGGGAAACATCGGTAACGTGTTTTCCCTTTTGTCAAATTTCAATCAAGCACTAGAATACTACAAAATTGCCCTTTCTTCGCATGAGGAGCTCGGGAACAAGGCAGACACTGCAATCATTATGGGCTATATAGGTCACCTGTACGCTGAGAAGTCCTTTGAGAAATATGACCCGGACAGGGCAAAGAAATACCTTCTGGGTGCAATTGCTATTGATGAAAAGGTGGGTACAAAAGCAGATTTATATGAGAATCACAGAATAATAGCAAAGCTCTACAAAGAAGAAAAGAACTGGGAAAAGTTTGCCGAGCATTTTGAGAAGTATCATGATCTTGAGCATGAGGTTCACAACGACGAAGCAAAAAAACAAGCCCAACGTTTTGCAATTGAAAGAGATATTGCGGTTATGCAACGGGAAAAGGAAATTCAACTTATTAAGAATAATGAACTTGCCGAGCTGAATGCAACTCTTGAACAAAAAAACAAACAACTTATAGAACTAGACGCCGAAAAAAATGATTTTTTAGGGATTGCCTCCCACGATTTAAAAAACCCCTTGAGCTCTATCCTAATGATTGCCAACTTCTTGGAAGAGGATACGGAAGAACTTAGCGTAGAACAGATCCGTGAATTTGCATCTGATATCCGTGTTTCATCACAAAGAATGCTTAATCTGGTTATTGATTTACTGGATATAAATAGAATTGAGGAAGGGACAGTACTTTCAAGCATCAGTGTATTTTCTATCAACGACTACATTCAGGGTGTAGTTGATATTCATAAAAGTTCTGCAAAACAAAAAAAAATAACTCTTACAGCAACGACTATTCCCGTTCTTGTTCAGGGTGACCCGTCTGCTTTTGCACAAGTCTTGGACAACTTAATCTCAAACGCAATTAAATTCTCACTTGCTGACACTACAGTGGATATTAATACAGAGATAACACCCGAGAATTTTGTTCGTATCAGTGTAAAAGATCAAGGACCGGGTTTAACAGAAGACGATATGTCCAAACTGTTTGTAAAATTCCAACGGTTATCAGCAAAACCTACCGGTAATGAAAATTCCACCGGCTTAGGGTTATCAATCGCAAAGAAATTAATTGAAAATATGAACGGGCGAATTTGGTGTGAGAGCGAAAAAGGTATGGGAGCGGTATTTTTCGTTGAATTGGAGCAGTTTATTGAATCATAGCTTTTTCAGCAGGTGCATCAATCAAAATTCTAATCCTAATTCACCGCTCAAGACAGTTTTCCAACTGTATTTCAATAATAAGTTGCTTGGAGGAAGCTCGACAGTAAAACCAAGCTAAAGCAACATATCTTGAAGTTATTATGTAGATATTCACTCAGCATTACAAAAACATACTGTTTGAATGGTAGATTTTAAGGGCGTATTCAATACACCCCTATTCGTGTTTGAATTCTGAGTATGTCATTGCTTTCATATGAGTATTTCATATATGACTTTACACTTGGGTAAAAATTCAACTAAAAGTCGCTTTTTTCCAAGAACCCCCTTACAATCCTCTCAAGCCCTTCCCTATCTTCGTCATCAAATCTACTAAAAACCGGACTGTCAATATCCAAAACACCGATTACAATTCCTTCTTTGATTAGCGGAACAACAATTTCACTATTTGAAGCGGAATCACAAGCAATATGCCCCTCGAATTCATGAACATTATCAACAATCACTGCCCTGCGTTCAAAAGCAGCTGTTCCACACACCCCCTTTCCTATAGCAATACGAACGCAGGCAATCTTCCCCTGAAATGGACCAAGTACCAACTCATTGCCTTTTGTAAGATAAAACCCCACCCAATTTACATCATCAAGCGAATGATAAAGAAGTGCTGAAAGATTCGCAGCATTCGCAATGAAATCCGATTCTCCCTCAAAAAGAGCTTGGGTTTGACGCAAAATCATACTGTACATCTCAGTTTTGGTATTGGTCGAAGGGCTTGTCTGAAGGTTAAACATAGAGTATTATGAGAAAAAAATGAAATTTTGTTGAGAAATCTACGAAAAAAATTAAAACTTTGATGCCTGTTACAAAAAAAATATTTTCTATATTTACATGAAAGGACTACAATTACGTAGGAAATATACGAATAAAATTGGCACGGTAAAACCCAAAAAAGTGAACTGACGAAAGTTTTATGAGCGTTTTTTCATTGGTGTATGTCGGCTTTTTTATGTTTATTGCGTTTATATATCAACTAGATATAGCTGATTGTACGAACGTATTGTAGTTTGGTTAGCTCTCCGAAGCGTGGGGGACGCTTAGGTCAGCCGGTGAATTTGTCTAAGTAAAAACGGAGGAAAACCCCATGAAGAATAGTGTATTTTCTAGGGTACGGCTTCTTCAAGCTGCACTCTTTATAGGCGTTATTGTGTCGGTCCTGTCAATTAGACTGCTACTTCTATCTGCTCACGAACTTCCTGTATCAACATCTGCCCCTCGTTCGTTCTCGCCTTATTTTCGTTCACAACCCATTGCGAGCCATTTTACCCAATCAGGTAAGGCATCATGGTATGGCGGAAGTTTCCATAAACGCAAAACAGCATGTGGCGAGCGATTTAATATGCATGACTATACTGCTGCACACCGTAAACTCCCATTTGGCTCGATAGTTCGCATTACCGATCTCAAAACGGGTAAAAAGATTTTGGTCTGCATCAACGATCGCGGTCCGTTTATGAAGTCCAAGATTTTAGATTTGTCATGGGGGGCTGCAGTAGATTTAGGCGGGAATTTGCAGAATGTCTCCACAGATGCATATATTCCCGAAAGAATAAATGCTTTCGACAGCGAAGCTCAAAGCAGACAGATGCTTGCATTCTCATCTAATTACGAGCCAATGCTTCTAGATGTTGACGCGTGTACAATGATTGATTCCAGTAAAAGTTTTACATCTGCAATCCAACTTCAACGACAACTCACCGCTAAAATTACTGATATGGAGATTACTCTGTTAGTTGCTCTGAATCCTGATTTTGTTGAAAATGGGCGTTCGATTACCAATAAATACATCTATTATATCGGTGCAGTCTTGCCTGAAATCATAAACTCTGTTGAAATCTCCAGCACAGATATTCGTATTGACCAACCGTAAAGTTTATTCTTTACAAGCTGAAAAACTATCATCTTTCGGCATTTTAAAAAATGCCGAAAGATTTTTTTTTTTTTGACATCAGCAGCTATACGTCAGGTGTACCTGATTTTTAATTTGCCCATTATAGATACGGTACATTCTAACTCAGTTTTCAACTGAAAAAGCTGCTTGACGTGAAAAACTTATGGGTTTCCTAAACAGCCAAATCATATAAGTTGTACTTTGTATATGAATTGAATGTATAAAAAACACACCACTGCATTCCTACTATCTTCCGATAACACTTCAATATTTATTTCAGTCTATGATACATTGAAGTAATTATCCTTTGTTGCCTCTTTGGTATTTCTTAATTTCGTCTTGAAATTTCTTATTTGACAGGTTGTTTTCATTCCACATTTTTCTATTACGGGGATTGACCAATGGCTAAGCATCTTAAATTATTAGTAATTGTTCTGTGTGCATCACTCGCACTCGAAAGTTTTGAGTGTGCATCGCCGGAGTTTACCTCTGCTAAAGTATCCTATAATCAAAAAGATTATTTGAAAGCACGTGATCTTCTAGAGAAAGAAGTGAATAAAAATCCGAATAATGGTGAGGCATGGTTCTTACTCGCAAATGCGAAACGTCAATTATTGGATTATAAAGGTGCAAGCGAGGCAATATTAATTGCGCAGAACAAGAATCCCAGCCCTGAGTTAAAGAATAAGATTGCAGCCGAGTCGTATATTATTTGGGTAGAGGTCTATAATATAGGTGTAAACCTATATAATCAGTTCCAAACCAATCGCGGAATGGACACAAAGAAACTCAAAGAACACCTCAAATTGGGATTAGAACTCAAACCCGAAAACACCGAGCTACTTGCTTTGGTCGGCTCAGTCGCTGAAATTGAAGGCGACACTGCCGGAGCAATCAAAGAATATAATAATTATATGCACC
This sequence comes from uncultured Chitinophagaceae bacterium, assembly GCA_964527785.1. Lineage (GTDB taxonomy): Bacteria > Bacteroidota > Ignavibacteria > Kapaibacteriales > UBA961 > JADJXV01. The sequence continues at coordinate 15,664 of CAZGNO010000059.1, read as the reverse complement.
AATGTGAGTCGTTATTTGATCTAGCCAAAACTAAAGGGCTATCTATAGGGATGCCTCGTTGGTCAGCGATTCAAGCACTTGGTCGAACAGATACAACTGCAATTACCGGGTTACAAAACGGTGACTCGCTTTTTGTAGACCGCTTGAAATCGGGTAGTAATGATGTGTATTTATATTCGGTTCAAAAGAAGAATACTTCAGTTGCCTCTGTAGAGGGCTGGCGTCTCAACTTACCCAAAACATGGATACAACAGGAACGCGAGCGCTATTTTGTTTATAATATCCGTCCGTATTCTGCTCTTGCTTTGATGTATTACAATCAGAAAGAGTATTCCAAAGCAGTTGAAGCAATAGATAAAGCATCTATTTTGTCGCCTGAAGATGAGCAGAACTCAACATTCAAAGTTCAAATCTACGAAGAGCAAGGCAAAACTTCCGAAGTACTTGCGTCTCTTGAAGAGTTAACAAAAAAGAATCCTACCAATAAAGCATATTGGTCACAGCTTGCCTTTGTGTATTCCCGACTTCAACGGAATGACGATGCTATCGAGGTCTATGAAAAGACCCTTAAAATAGACCCTAACTATGATTTGGCACTCTTCAATCTTGCTGCAGCATATAAAAACAAAGCGAGTGAATTCCAAAAATCAGAAGCTAAGAAGAAAGAATCAAATCCTAAGTATAAAGAGGATGAAACTAAATACTTCCCACTCTTAGCCAAGGCAGCAGAAAACTTTGGTCGCTACAAACAGCTCCCTCAGCATCAAGGTGATATGACGACTCTACAGCAATTAGCTAATATCTACGAAGTAACCCGTGAAAAACAGAAACTCGAATCTATCATTGCGGAATTAGAATCTCTGGAATCCTCTAATCTTTCCAATGCAGACTATTATGAATTTCTCGGCGGCTTGTATGCGCGTCAGGTTTCTTCAAAAAAAGGTATGGCGGAAAAATCCAAAGCCATGTTCGACAAAGCGGACAGACTCAAAAAACGATAATTTTTAGCCGAAATACGGCGTTTATTTTATACAAAGAACGGAGTACTTATATAGATGGCAGATTCTAAAGACCAACACCAACAAATCAGTATAGAACTTGGTGAAAAAGAAGCAGAAGGTATATATTCAAACTTAGCTATTATCAGTCATTCTCCTGCTGAATTTGTGGTGGATTTCACAAGAATCCTTCCAAATTTACCGAAAGCACGGGTACATGCACGTATAATTATGACCCCTCAACACGCAAAACTTCTTACACAAGCTCTCCACGATAATATCGTGAAGTTTGAAGAAGAATACGGAGAAATAGTAATTGACGGACATAATCCGTTTCCTGTAGGTGGTGCAACAAGTATTCACTGATTACTGATTGAAAGTAATATTGCCGCGTTCTTTTCTGCTAAAGTTCGCGGCTTTTTTATGAAATTGTATTCTATTTCCCATTATCAACAGGTGATTTATGGAAGCAGGGAACTATGTCTTTATGTTGCATACGCATTTGCCGTATGTACTGCATCACGGGAACTGGCCTCACGGCAGTGATTGGCTCTGTGAAGCTGTAGCTGAGTGCTATCTACCTCTGCTTAATGGATTCAATGAACTTCTGGCTGAAGGTATCAAACCCAAAATAACGCTTGATATTTCCCCGATCCTTTGTGAACAATTGGAACATCCCGACTTCCCTGCCCTCTTTGAACAGTACTGTTCCAATAAAATTCGTCTGGCTGTAGAAGATGAGAAGTATTTCCACAGACATAATGCCCAGCCGCACAACGTGTATTTAGCCCAGTATTGGCAACATTGGTATTCAGCACGTAAGAATGAATTTGTGCAGCGATACAACCGCTCAATTGTCAATGCACTGCGCAGTCTTCAAGACCAAAATGCAATCGAAGTGATTACCTGCGGTGCAACTCACGGGTATTTTCCTTTGCTGGGTGACGATCGGAGTGTAGCATTGCAAGTAAAGGCAGCCGTAGAAAACTATCAAAAGCATTTTGGTAAAAATCCTCGTGGAGCATGGATTCCCGAATGTGCCTACCGTCCGTCCTACCCTTGGCAAACATATATTCCTGTTGATAAGTTCAGCGCACTTCACCCGCGCGCCGGAGTTGAAGAAATTCTTTCTGATTTCGGTATAGAATTCTTTTTTGTGGACGAACAGCCAACTTCTGCCGGTAACCCACTGGGGATTCTCAAGGACGGAAAGCTCGTACCTACTTGGGCGAAAGATTATATTCCAAAACGTAACAGCTTCGACCGCACTCCCCTTTCACTCTATAATGTTCGCTCCGAACAGCCGGCTTTTTCAGGTGGGACTTCCATTGCTTTCACTCGCCATCAAAAAGTCGCGATGCAGGTATGGAGCGGTGATTCGGGGTATCCCGGCGATCCGGCATATTTGGATTTCCATAAAAAACACTTTACATCTGCACTTCGATACTGGCGCGTGACCGATAATAAAGCAGATATGATGTATAAAATGCTTTATGTGCCTGATTGGATTCCTGAAAAAATAGATGTTCACGCGTTCCATTTTATCAAATCAATTGAAACTACTCTTATCAATTACCGCCAGCAAACCGGTAAGCATGGTACTCTCTGTACACCGTTTGATACCGAACTGTTCGGACATTGGTGGTTCGAAGGACCTCAGTTTGTGAAATCCGTTCTACGGGGCTTGCATCATTCTCCGTATGTAAAGGCAGTTACTGCCTCTGAGCAAATTGACAATGTTCTGCCGGACGAGGTGATGTCTATCCCCGAAAGTTCATGGGGACGGGGCGGACATCATGATGTATGGATTGGAGCAGATACGAAATGGACTTGGGAAGTAATTTATAAAAATGAGCTTCGTTTTGGAAGTATGATAGAGCAGTTCCCTCTTGAAAGTATGACAGCCGTAATGAGAAGAATACTTACCCAAGCACTGCGTGAACTGATGCTATTACAAGCATCAGACTGGCAATTCCTAATTTCGACATTCTCTGCAAAAGATTATGCAGAGCAACGGTTTAGTTATCATCACTCCGATTTCAACCTGTTGTGTACTATGGCTGAACAATATTCAAACCCAAAAAAACGACTTACGAAGGCAGATAAATTGACATTGGAAGAAATAGAAACACGCAATTCTGTATTTGCCGAACTGCAACTTGAATGGTGGAATACAAAAAACAAGTAATTGGAACAAAAGCTCTTATGACTCCACCATCAGTGACGCAGAATACAATTCCTCTTTTCGTGGATTTAGACGGTTCGCTTCTAGCAACGGACTGCCTGTGGGAAAGTTTGCTGATTTTACTCAAAGAGAAACCGCTTCATTTCTTACTTGTCCCTTTGTGGGTTCTCAAAGGGAAACATTATTTTAAGAAACGGGTTACCGATAGTACTGAACTGGAAGTTACGGTTCTTCCCTTCCGTCAGAATGTAATTGACTATATCCAAGCAGCACGTAATACTAACCGTCGAATTATTCTCGCAACAGCTACCGATGAACGGATAGCTGCCAATGTTGCAAACTACACCGGAATCTTTGACGAGATAATCGCAACTAATGAGAATATAAATCTTGCTGGAAAGAATAAACTAGAAAGAATAAACGTACTTGCTCACAACCGTGAATTTGACTACATAGGTAACGGCTCGGCGGATTTTCCAATTTGGAGTAAAGCAAGGCGAGCGATTGTAGTCTCATCGAATAGTAGCTTTATTGATAAAGTACGAGCACTTAATTCTAATATTGAAATACTGGCACCTGTATCCGGCTCACGAATCGGTACTATAATCAAAGCGATACGCATCCATCAATGGATAAAGAATCTGCTCCTGTTTATACCGCTACTGCTAGCCCATCGCATTTCAGAACCTGATGTATTACTCAAAACAATTATTGCTTTTGTCAGTTTTAGTTTGTGTGCTTCGTCAGTGTATGTGTTAAACGATATTTTTGATTTGGAGTCGGATAGGAGGCATCCCCGAAAAAAGAATCGTCCGTTTGCATCAGGTGCATTAGGGATTCCTGTTGGGATTCTCCTTATCCCTTTATTGATTGTAGTATCGTCTCTGCTGGCATTATACGGCGTTTCGACTGATTTTACACTTACTCTCTGGACATATTTAGTCGTTACGGGAGCATATTCATTCCGGCTCAAAAAGATTGCTATTTTAGATGTGCTGCTACTGGCGGGGCTATATTCATTCCGTTTGTTTGCCGGGTCTATCGCAGGAGGAGTGTATCTGTCTCCATGGCTCATTGCTTTTGCAATGTTTATATTCTTAAGTTTGGCTTTTGTGAAACGGTATTCGGAGTTATTATTGACCATTTCCTCTAATAATTCCCAAGCAAACGGACGTGGCTATTATGCTACAGATATAGAAATCGTGCAGTCGGTCGGAGTGTCAAGCGGGCTGATCTCTATATTGATATTCGCTTTGTATATGAATAGCCGAGAGGTTTCCACGTTATATACTCACCCGCAAATGCTTTGGCTCGTGGGAATGTGTCTGCTATATTGGATTATCCGTGTATGGCTGATAGCACATCGAGGTGAGATGCATGATGATCCAATTATCTTTACTGTCAAAGACAAGGCAAGTTATCTTCTAGGATTGATTATGGTTGGTATCATGATAGCAGCGTCACTCTAAATACGAGAATAACCAATGAAAATATATCAATCGTGGGGACGCTACCCTGCATTTAAACCACACCAAATTCTACGTCCACATTGGCGAGACGAAATTACTCTTTCGCAGTTTGAGGAATATTTATGTTACGGGCTTGGAAGGAGCTACGGGGATAGTTGCCTTACTACAAACGGTACGTTGATAGATACGACGGCTCTTTCGAAAATACTTCATTTCAATAACGAAACAGGTCTGATTCGATGCGAAGCAGGTGTTTCAATTGCCGATATTCTTCGGGAATATATGCCAAGAGGTTGGTTTGTACCTGTAACACCCGGAACAAAATTCGTTACAATCGGCGGTGCTATAGCAAATGACATTCACGGGAAGAATCACCATAGAGCCGGAAATTTTGGTAATCACATTACACAATTTGAACTGCTGCGTTCTACCGGTGAACGGTTGCTGTGTTCACCGGTTGAAAACCCCGAATTGTTTTCAGCAACTATTGGCGGACTTGGGCTGACGGGGATGATTACTTGGGCGGAATTTACGATGAAAAAAATAACTTCGCCGATGATTGAAGGAGAAAACATTAAATTTGGAAATATTGATGAATTTCTTGCAATTTCGGCAGAGTCCGATTCTAAATTTGAGTATTCGGTTGCGTGGGTAGATTGTGTATCTTCGGGCAGAAAGCTTGGACGTGGAATTTTTACACAAGGTAATCATAAGCAAGCTGAAAACGCAGATTTTCGTAATTTCTCTAAACAGATTCCTTTTCCGGTCGAAGCTCCGAATATCATGCTTAACAGTTTGACAATAAAAACTTTTAATCTACTTTACTTCAATAAGCAAATCCCAAAAATCCAACAAGCTGACATTAACTTCGACCCGTTCTTTTATCCGCTTGATAAAATTCTGGACTGGAATAAAATGTATGGCAAACGAGGTTTTTTGCAATATCAGATGGTAATACCCTTCGAGAATGGTCGTGAAGTTTTGGGTGAAATTCTCAGCAAAATCGCTGCTACTCGCGAAGGTTCATTCCTTGCTGTCTTAAAAACATTCGGGAATATTCCTGCGGTAGGGATGATGTCTTTCCCACGACCCGGTATTACGCTGGCACTGGATTTTGGGTTCAACGGCGACAGGACACTCAAACTGCTGGAGCATTTAGATGCACTAGTCCGAGAATGTGGAGGAGCCGTCTATCCTGCAAAGGATGCACGAATGAGTCACGAAAGTTTTATACAGTACTTCCCGAAATACAACGAATTTGCGCGCTTTATTGACCCACATTTTTCCTCCGATTTTTGGAGACGTGTGACAGCATCTACATAACTATTATGATTATTAAGAACATCGTTATTATCGGGGCTACATCCTCAATTGCTCACCATACTGCTCTTCTATTTGCAAAGGAGGGAGCATCGTTTGTACTTGCAGGGCGTAATCAAAAACGATTGGACACTTGTGCTCAAGACTTGCAAAGTAGAGGAGCAGCGTCAGTTTCAACAGTCATAATGGATTCAGCTAACCCCAAAGATTGCGAACAGCTTTTCCATCAATCAATTACCGCACTCGGTGAAATTGACCTTCTCTATATAGCCCACGGTTCACTCACAGACCAAGACCGTGCGAATACCGATACTCAATATGCTTTGGACGAATTTGTTGTCAATTTTAATAGTGCAGTGGGTTATGCTCTGACTTTTGCCCGGTATTTTGAGCAAAAGAAAAGCGGGAGTATAGCAGTTTTATCATCAGTAGCCGGTGATCGGGGACGCGGAAGCAATTATATCTACGGTGCTGCCAAGGGCGGACTTGGTATTTTCTTACAGGGTTTGCGCAACCGTCTTGCCAAATCAGGAGTAAGTGTTCTTACCATCAAGCCCGGATTTGTTGATACACCAATGACAGCCGATGTGCCAAAGAATCAACTCTTTGCAAAGCCGGAAGCAATTGCTAAAAGTATATACTCAGCCATCAAAAATGGTAAGGATGTTGTTTATCTGCCCTGGTTCTGGCGTTGGATTATGCTCATAGTCCGGCTCGTTCCCGAACGGATTTTTAAGAAATTATCGTTATGATGTATCAACAAATTGTTACACTGTTTTTATAAGGTATTTTTATGGAGATTACTGAACGCAAACATGACGGTATTACCGTCTGGGAAGTAAAAGGGCGGCTTGACAGTAATACTGCAAGTCAGCTTGAAGAAAAACTGGAAGCACTTTTAGCTGAAAAGGAGCAGAAATTACTGATTGATTTCTCGCACTTGGACTTTATTTCCAGTGCAGGGCTTCGCGTGTTGTTGTGGGGCATGAAAACACTTCGGGCAGCAAAAGGAAGACTTGCCCTCTCGTCACTCAAAGAAAATGTGAAGGAAGTTTTTGATATTTCAGGTTTTAATGCTGCACTTCCTTACTTTATGGGAATGGAGGACGCCGTCTTCTTTCTTTACCAAGATATTGATAGTCCCAAGGAAGAACATAGTCCAAAGGAAGTACAACCGTAATATTCATAGGTACTGCCCGTCTATCTACAGAATCAAAAAAACTCATTCTATTGCTTCAAGGGAATATTCGTTAATTTCCTTGAAGCAATTTATTATGTCATTACTGCAATTCAATGAAAACAAAGACTACTAAGAAGGTTTCAATCAAGACAGTTTCTGATACTATCACCATTACGCCACCAAAATCAAAAACAATTTCCATAAGAAATGCTCGTGTCCATACACTCAAAAACATTTCGGTGGATATTCCCCGTAACGCGTTCACAGTCATAACAGGTGTAAGCGGCTCGGGAAAATCTTCACTGGCATTTGATACGCTTTATGCAGAAGGTCAGCGACGTTTTACCGAATCGCTTTCTGCGTATGCCCGTCAATTCATGGAACGAATGACCAAACCTGATGTTGATTCAATCACAGGACTTCCCCCTGCAATTGCAATAGAGCAGCGTGGGTTCAAGCGAAATCCCCGATCTACTGTAGGTACTACAACAGAAATATATGATTACTTGCGCTTACTTTTTGGTCGAATCGGTAAAACAATCTGTAAATGCGGTCGTGAAGTAAAAAAAGACACACCGCAATCGGCAGCAATTGCAATCAATGAGCTGTTTAATCATGGCGACAGGGTCTATATTCTCTTTCCGCTCAGCCATAGTGATGTCTCGCTCAAACACCAAATCGAAGAGTTTGTCAAGCAAGGTTTTTCACGGATAATGCTCAAGAATACTACTACAATAATTGACCTTCAAGACGAAAAACTACCAAAGGGAACACCGGAGGAAAGTATCCTCTTTATCGCCGACCGGTTGATTTATCAGAAGGATGCCGAAAGCGCAACCCGCCTTTCCGACTCTTTGGAGCTTGCATTCTCGATGGGAAAAGGGAAAATTACCGTTAAAAATCTTACATCAGAACAAGATTTTTACTTCAGCAGGGTATATGAGTGCCCATATTGCCATATTACCTACCAAGAGCCGGAACCGCGTCTATTTTCCTTTAACAGTCCCTTTGGTGCGTGCCCGCATTGCCAGGGTTTCGGGCGCAGTATCGGGATTGATGAAGATTTGGTAATCCCCGATAGAACTAAATCTTTGAGAAGCGGCGCAATCAGCGTTCTAAAGACACAAGGATTCATCCATATTCACGAGGAAATGCTGGCAGCAGCCGAACGTAATAAAATTCCGGTAACAAAACCTGTAGCAATTCTTACAAAAGAACAAATGAATATCCTTTGGAATGGAGATTCTTCTGGTTTCACAGGCATCAACGGTTTTTTCAAAATGATTGATGAACAATCCTATAAAATGAATTACAGGGTACTAGCCAGTCGTTATCGCGGCTATACTACCTGTTCGGGATGCAGTGGTTCGCGTATACGTCGTTCAGCCCAAGCTGTCTATATTAATGGAATTAACATTCCAAAAATTGTTATGATGACGCTTGAGGAAGCGCAAGAATTATTCAAAACAATAACGTTTTCCGAACATGAAACCTCAATTATATCACAAGTATTGCGTGAAATACGGTGGAGATTGGATTTACTGGTAGATATAGGGCTGGGATACCTGACAATTGACCGCTTATCACATACACTTTCGGGCGGTGAGTCGCAGAGGATTAATCTTGCAACCTCGCTTGGTTCATCCCTTGTAGGAACGCTCTATGTGCTTGACGAACCTAGTATCGGGCTGCATCCGCGCGACACCGACCGGCTGGTCAAACTGCTCAAGAAACTGCGGAATATTGGAAATACAGTTGTAGTTGTCGAACATGATCTTGAAATAATGGACAATGCCGATTATATTATTGATATGGGTCCGTATGCCGGTGAACGCGGCGGTGAAGTTGTGTTTCAAGGAAATTCACAAGACATTCCCTTCGCAAAAAATTCTTTGACAGCTGATTATATCACCGGAAAAAGAACTATTGATTTCCCTGATGTGCGCAGCAAAGGGAACGGGCATAAAATTACTATCAATTCACCTGTTGAACGTAATCTAAAAGGTGATACGATAGAATTTCCCTTGGGATGCCTCACAGTAGTTACAGGAGTATCCGGCTCAGGGAAAAGCACGTTAATCCACGATGTTTTATATGGGAATCTCCGTAAACAAAAGTTTGGACATACAGGTGCAGTCGGAGCGTGTGAAAGTATTGAGGGAAGTCAGTATATTGACAATATCGAGATGATAGACCAATCTCCCATCGGACAGTCATCCCGTTCTACACCTGTTACCTATACTAAGGCATTCGACGGGATACGTGAGGTATTTGCTGCAACACAAGCTGCGAAGCAAATGGGCTGGTGGTCGGGGCATTTCTCGTTTAATGTGCCGGGCGGACGGTGCGAAGTGTGCGAAGGTGACGGTAATGTCACAGTCGAAATGCAGTTTTTGCCGGACATTACCCTCGAATGTGAATCATGCAAGGGTACTCGCTACAAGCGCGAAGCCCGTCAGATTCTTTTTCGAGGTAAAAGTATTATTGATGTCCTTGCAATGACAGTAGATGAAGCCCTAGAGTTTTTTGCAGGAATTAAAAAAGTGACGAACAAACTTAAAGTTCTCTCTGATGTTGGCTTAGGGTATATTCGTTTGGGTCAGTCGAGTGCAATGCTTTCCGGTGGTGAAGCACAGCGAGTAAAATTAGCAACTTACATTGATACAGACACCTCATCGAGAATGTTGTTTATATTCGATGAGCCGACGACAGGACTTCACCTGCACGACATTTCAAAGCTCCTCAAATGCTTCCGGCAATTGATTGCTAACGGTCATTCGGTGGTAATCATTGAGCATAATCTTCATGTGATTGCATCGGCAGATTATGTAATTGACTTGGGTCCTGAGGCAGGTGAACGAGGGGGATATTTGGTAGCGTCGGGGACACCTGAGGCGATTGTTAAGTCTAAGCAATCACTTACGGGGAAGGCGTTGAAGGCGTTTATGAAGGGGTGATAGTTACATAATCTTCCCAATCCTTCCTGTAATACCCATTCTTATTACCTGAATTGTATAGTGATAGTTAGCATCAACAACATTAAATACTTTAGAGTCAAACCTTATAAAAACTTTAAAATTATTTTGATAATATTTCTGATTTCTCCCATATAAATCTGTTTCGGTATTTTCTTTCCATAATATATACGACAGTTCAACACCGAATCCATTGATAGACACATCTTTGGACCCCTTTCCGGAATATTCGGTCATAAGATCGAACGATTTATACATACTGAAGAGTTTTATTCCTGCATTATACCATCCAAACAATGTTTTATTGGTTTCCTTAGGTAAATCCGTAAGTACTAATGTATCCGGTGTAAAAGTATAGTATCCTAAATTAAGGTGTGCAATAGGTGTAAATCTTATATCTTCATTTCCTGAAAAGAAATCATATCCAAATCCAATACCTAAAGACAACCAATCAATTTCGGAATTAATAAAATAATTTGCTTTTTTATCAAATACGGATCCATTGAAGTTAAGAGTAAAACCACCACCTAAGGTGCTGTACGATGTAATTTTGTAAAGATGCCCGGTCAAAAAGGGAAAAGATTGTTCCTGATTGTCATTATACTTTTTATATCCTAATCCAATATTGAGATATTGAACTCTGAACCTACTTTTATCGTAATGGTATTCAAATCCACTATGTTCACCTGATTTTAACTCTCCGTCGAATCCAAAATTTACTTCTGAAATTCCTATGCCCTTACCTACTACATTCGAATATTCGGCATCACAATATACAGGTCTTTTAGAAAATACTCCTTTTAGAAAAGAGGTGGAGTCGTCTGTCTGACTATAAAGAGAGGTATTGATGACCAGGAGCATGATACTGTATAATAGAGTTTTCATAGAAGAACTTTAAAAACCAGATTATTGCAAGATTAGTTTTTTGTAAATAATTTACCATAAGTGCAAATTATAAAAACTTCATCAATGTTTTGCAAACTTCATCATAAATTCAAGAATAAACTAAACGGTTATATTATCTATAAATAGAACCGTCCTTCTAATTGATTATATTCTTCTTTTGTCGAATTATTTTGACTTTTCTAACATTTACATACTTCATGAATTTGTACTAAACAAACCCACCCTTAATCGCACCGGCAACCTCCTCAAATCCCACATACCTCCCTGCCGCTTCTCTCAAAGTGGAGCTATGTGAAAGAATCTTTGCCCGTATTTCTTCCGAATGTTCACTACTTTGCTTACTGATGTCGGCGAGCTGCTCTCCACCTGCACCCAATAGAATTGACCCGTGCTGCAAAAGTACATTTCCAATAACCCGTTGGGCACTCCCTACTATTTTACGCCTTTCGTGGATAATCTCATAGCGCGCTGAGCTTGCGAAACAAGCTACAGTCTGTTGGGGCATTGCCTTGTAAAGCTCACGGAAATTCGGTTGGGATTTTTCAAAATCTAATGCCGGTGCTATAGTACGCAAACTTGCCAATAATCGTTCGTGAGTAATTCTATACCATTCTTGAACACTATATCCACCGATAGGTGTAACGATCGAATAGGTAAGTTCATCTGCATGAAGAACTGCGCGCCCTCCTGTTGCTCGGCGAACAATGTCGAATCCCCTTTTTTCGCGTTCAACGTGGTCAATGTCACTTTCTCTTTGATTCGCACCAAGAGAAACTGCCCAAGGTTTCCAACCATATACGCGGAGCATCGGCAGTGCTTCACCACTTGCTACCTGTCGTACACGGTCTTCATCGAACTTCATATTCTCAGCCCCTGTCGAATAGCCGGTATGAACCCACTCTACGTGACTATCAAACAGTTCACGAATTAACGGTGAATCTAAAATCTCTGTTTCCATACTTAAACTCGTATTAATTGATAAGCAAAAGGGCAGGAAAATCCCGCCCTTTTGATAAAGAGTGCTGTGATTTCACTTGAAATTTACTTGAACGCTTGAATGCCGGTAATATCCGCTCCAAGAATTAGCGTATGAATATCGTGCGTTCCTTCATAAGTCCTTACCGATTCTAAATTAGCCGAATGGCGCATAATTGGGTATTCGTCCAAAATGCCATTTGCTCCATGAATATCACGGGCAATTCTTGCAGCTTGAATTGCAATATCCACATTGTTTCTTTTGGCAAGGGAAACTTGGTTAGGGTTCATCTTTCCGGCATCTTTGAGCCGTCCGAGATGATAGCACAATAACTGACCTTTTGTAATTTCATTCAGCATCCACACTAATTTTTCCTGTACAAGTTGGAAACTCGCAATCGGCTTATCAAACTGAATACGTGATTTTGCATAGTTCAATGAAGAATCATACACCCCGATAGCTGCACCGATTGCTCCCCACGAAATTCCGTAGCGAGCTTGTGTCAAACATGAAAGCGGACCTTTTAAGCCCTTTACATTCAATTTATTACCTTCAGGAATTTCAACATCCTGGAAAATCAATTCACTTGTTACCGAAGCTCGTAGCGAATGTTTACCCTTCATTTCGGGAGCAGAAAATCCTTTCATTCCTTTTTCTACTAAAAATCCGCAAATTTCGCCGTCAAGTTTCGCCCAAACTACCGCTACTTCTGCCAGTGAACCGTTCGTAATCCACATTTTTGCACCGTTGAGCAAGTATCCGCCGTCAATTCTTTTGGCATTGGTAATCATCCCGCTTGGATTCGAGCCAAAATCCGGTTCTGTCAGCCCGAAACATCCGATTGCTTGACCGCTTGCTAATTTCGGAAGCCATTTCATGCGGATTTCTTCGCTGCCATAGGTGTAAATCGGGTACATCACCAATGAACTTTGAACACTGGCAAAACTCCGAACGCCGGAGTCACCGCGCTCAAGCTCTTGCATTGCAAGACCATAGCAAATATTGTTCATTCCGGCACAGCCGTATTCTTGCGGCAGTGTAATTCCGAACACACCCAAATCTGCAAGTTTCCCGACCAAATCCATCGGGAATGTTCCTGCTTGGTAATGCTTCTCGATAACAGGCAGCACTTCATTATCCACAAAATCGGATACTGTTTCGCGAACTAATTTTTCTTCTTCTGTGAGGAGGTCATAAACATTGTAATAATCAACCGGTTGGAATGCCATGTGATGTTCCTGATAATAATGAGAGATTTTCGTTTCTTTGTATTTTGGTTACAAAATTACGGAAATTTGGTGCGGTGTGGAAATGTGTGGAGAAAAACTTGCACTTCCTTGCTTGGTCTTGAAAAAGATTATATGTAGATTCGCCAAAAAAAAATATATGTTTCCAAAGAAATTCCATGCAATTTGAAAAGACAATCATAATAAACTCTCCTCCTTCAATAATCTGGAAGGCACTCACAGAACCTGCCCTCATGAAGCAATGGATGGGTGAACTCGAAATGAATATAGAAATCCAAACCGATTGGACGATTAACAGCCCGATTATAATATCCGGCTATCATCATGTAAAGTTTGAGAACAAAGGGACTGTTTTACTCTTTGAGGTAAATAAGAAACTTGCATATACACATTTAAGTTCCTTATCACGGCTGCCGGATAAACCTGAAAACTATACATTCTTTGATTTTACAGTAGCTCCTATTGATAGTCATACCTCATTAACACTCACAATCAGTAATTTCCCGACAGAAACAATATTTAAGCATCTTGAATTCTACTGGAGAGCTACAATCAAAATGCTGAAAACCTTTATTGAAGGACAAAAGACCTAAACAATAGGTTCTCTGACAATTTTTGTGGTTTCAACAAACGCCGAAATCCCCCTTAATCGCCCTTTAACAAGGGGGAGACAAGATAAGTCATTAAATAATAATCTACGTCATCCCCTTGTTAAAAGGGGAACGAGGGGATTTGTATATACAATCACAAAAAATGTCAGACAACAAACAATACTAAACAAATAGAATAAGGAATAAAGTATGAACCTGACACAACAAATAGCAAAGCACTTTAGGGAAACCCACTTCGGCGGGAACTGGACATGTGTGAACATGAAGGACACCCTAAAGGATGTAAACTGGCAGCAAGCTACTACTCAAGTGTATAATTGTAATACAATTGCGGCATTGGTTTATCATGTAAATTACTATGTACATGAAGTCTTGAAGGTATTGCATGGTGAAAAGCTGAGTGCATCTGATAAGTACAGTTTCGACGGTCCGCCGATTACTTCACAAGAAGACTGGGAAAATTTACTGAGTAAGACTTGGGCGGATGCCGAGAACTTTGCCCGGTTGATTGAAGAACTGCCGGAGAGCAGGATGTGGGAGAATTTAGCAGCAGAAGAATACGGGATTTACTACAGAAACCTTCATGGGATTATTGAGCATACCCATTATCATTTGGGACAGATTGTTATTATTAAGAAGGTGCTTAAGCAACTAAAGAACTAGTAATATGTTTTTTTAGTTATGTGTCAAAGTATAAGCCGCTGTATCCTGAAGTGAGTTGATTAGTTATAAAAGTCCTGTAACAGTGGCTTTGCGAACCCGCTGGTGATGAAACAAAGTATAACCAAACAGTCAATTCAAGTCAAGACTGTTGTTTCAACTTTTTCAGTATTAGTACCGGGACAAAATTAATTGTATTAATCATATAGCTGTCATTCTGAAGAAGTCCTCGACTGAAGAATCTCCGCTATGCAATACAAAAATAGGACTTAAGTAGCAAACGGAGATTCTTCGCTGTCGCTCAGAATGACAGGACAGAATGTAGCAATTTAATCTATCCCAGTTACCTATATGCTTAAACAACCGGACTAATCAAAATTTTCAAAATAGAACAATGTTATGTTATAATTACAAAAATTCATACTCCTATGGTAAATGTATTAACTGAAATTGAAATATCATGCGAACGTAGTAAGGTTGCCGAATATGCTGCCAATCCGGACAATGCTCCGGAATGGTATGATAATATATCATCAGCAGAATGGAAAAGCCCTAAACCCTTAACCGTTGGTTCAGAAGTGGCATTTATCGCTCATTTTTTGGGAAAAACTCTCGCCTATACATATCAGTTTACGGAATTCATCCCGGGACAAAGATTGGTAATGAAAACAAAAGAAGGTCCCTTCCCAATGGAAACAACATATACATGGGAATCCATTTCTGAAAATGTAACTCGAATGACACTGAGAAACGAAGGAAATCCCAGAGGATTTTCAAAACCTTTTACACCCCTCATGGCTATGATGATGAGAAAAGCAAATGAGGAGGATTTGAAAAAGTTAAAAAAGATATTAGAGGTAAAGTACCCTTATTCTGTAACGTAAATCATGAAATTAGAGGTAAAGTCAGTTGTAGCAACTGCCTTGACCTTGTTTTTCTATGTTTCAAAATGCAAATAAGTGCTGAGACAAAAATAATTGTTGCAGTTAATATCCATAATTTGGCATATAATTGAACACTTCGACTAAACTCAGTGTGACTTGAACTTGTTTGTCATGCTTAGTTCCAGATAGTCGCCGAGCCGCCTACAAAATAAGGCAATGACATTGGAATAAAATACTTACGCTTGTCACCCTG
>CAZGNO010000058.1:0-22227 GCA_964527785.1 uncultured Chitinophagaceae bacterium | reverse complement strand
ATTTTTTATTTCATTGTATTATTTTGTAGGCGGCTCGGCGACTATCAGGAACTCATCATGACAATCAAGCTCAAGTCACACAGAGCCGTCGTTGTTCAATTACTTGCCAAATTATGGGTATTAATTGCGACGATTATTTTTGTCTCAGCACTTACTTCATGAGTGACTTTCGATAAGTTCTTAGTAATTTTGGCTTGGAACAATACAACATCTAAGACAATTAAATATAATGAAGTAGAGTAGATTTTCTTTTATTCATATTTCATCAAGAGGGGGGAAACCGAACGATGAAAAAGCTGACAATCTTTTTCGGTGTATTAGCTTGTCTTGCAATTGCAAACAATGCTGATGCTTTTGCTCAAGGGGCTGCTGCACTTATAATAGTAAAACCAAACGGAAATGAACTGTTTGCAACCGGTGACACAACTACAATTGAATGGACCGGCGTGCAGCCGCAGGATACAGTACTGTTGGAATTTAGTACCGATAACGGTAAGAGTTGGTCGTTAATTACCGATATGGCAACCGGTTTGCAGTATCGTTGGGCAATCCCTGCACTCTCATCGGATAATTGCTTGATGCGAGTGGCGGAGCGTGCCTTCCCTAGGTCAATTCAAACGCTTGTCCATAAACGCGCCGTGGTGGATTTAGCTTTTACGCCGGATGGAACAGAGATACTGACAGCCGTGGACGACGGCGGAATAAAAATGTGGAGTGCGACCAACGGAAGTCCCCGCTATTCAATTGACAGCGCAAAGGCGCGGTATATTTCAATCAGCCCTTCGGGTAAGTATTTTTCGGTATCAAACCTAATGAATGATGCCTCAATATGGGATGTTGTTACCGGGCGTCCTATCAATAGGGGCTTTGGTTTTACATCCAATAGTATCGGTCGTATTGCTTTTTATAGTGAAGATTCAATTGCATATCCTTCGGGTAGAAATGTTAATCTCGGTAGATATGAACCTAATAGATTCACAGTATATTTTACGTTAGATAATAATAATTCTGTGAATGATGTAAGATACAATGCTCTCAAAACAAGATTAATTGCAGCATCCAATACCGATACTGCAATCGTTTGGAACTTCAAAAATCGAGCTAAAATTGCCCAACTTCCCCATAAATCAGATGTATGGACCGTAGATATTTCTGCCGATGCGTCACGCGCTCTTACCAACGACAAAGCCGGCAATGTCTATTACTGGAACGCTACAAACAGTACTCTTATAGCACAGCTCGGCGATAAAAACTTCACATCATCCCGCTTGAGTCCAGACGGAAAATACGCGCTCGGAGGCGGACGAACACAAACCCTAACCGTGAACGGACAGAATCAAAACTATGCTGACGGCGTTGTATGGGATGTAACAAGCCATAATCCTGTCCGGTATTTGCGCGGACATCGTTTGGGGATTACTTCCGTTTGCTATTCGTCCGACGGTAAGTTCATGGCAACCGCGAGTATGGACAGCACCGTTAGAATATGGGATTTGTCCGATAAGCAAAGTACAGTTTCTGCATCAACATGGCGTATTACTCAGCCCCTGCTTAGTGCCGTAGATATTGACATGGGTAAGGAATATGCGGGTGAGCAAAAAGATTCGGTTATTATGAATGTGATAAGCAATCAGTCTCTTGCTGATGTTCGGGTTCAGTCTGTTCGATTGACCGGCGGAGACTCATCAAAGTTTTTAATTAAAAGTAATGTTGCTTCTCAAACAATCATCCCCGGCAGTTCGGAGAATATTGAAGTAGTTTTTATGCCTGACGCACTCCGCGTGTTTTCTACAACGTTGGAAATTATCACACAAAATCAAGTTATCACACGAATTGTAAGAGGTGAAGGTGTTCGTCGTTTAGCCCGATGGACGAGTGGAATTAACCTGGGGAAAGTATATGTAGGTGACCGTAGGGACAGCACTGTGCAACTGGTCATTACCAATGTTTCTGACGTGCCGCTTACTATCACAACAACCCTCCAAGCGAACGCTCCTGACATTACAATGCTTGGCGGTAACGGTGATATTACTATCGAAGCCGGGCAGCCGCACACAGTAACGCTAGCATTTGCTCCCGTGAAGGAAGGAATTGTGAATACTGCTTTGCAAATAGAATTTGACGGATACGGCGCACCGGTAATAATCCCTGTAAGCGGCGAAGGCGTATGCGCCCGAGGAACTGAGACTGTGCAAGCCGGCAGCGCGGAGGCAATACCCGGGCAAACCATAACTATTCCTATCGTAATTTCTTTTCCTGATAATACGCTCCGAAGTTTGTCGAGATTATACTCTTATGATGTACGTTTTAATAGAACGGTGCTGCTGCCTACCGACACTTCGCAGCTTGGGACGATTTCGGGCGCGGATAGGATTGTCCGGTTTTCGGGCAGGCAAAATGGCAATGATACCCTCTTGTGGCTTACGCTGACTGCTGCCACAGGGACAAGTGATAAAGTACCGATTACCGTAGAAAATTTTGAATGGACGGATTGCAGAACGGGTGCAGATGCAGTTATCGGGGAAGTTCGTGTGGGAGTATGCCAAGAAGGTTCACCGCGACTGTACAATCCTGACGGCGAAACTGCCATGCTTGCCGTACTACCGAACATGGTTCGCGGCGAGGGCACACGAATACGGTTCCGTACCGCAGAAATAGGGCTGGTGGAAATTTCAATTGTGAATGTAATGGGCAAGATTACTCCAATTTTTTCGGGTGAAATGACGACAGGGGAATATACACTTCCTATCAGGGAACAGTTGTCGGCTGGGGTTTATTTTGTGAGGATGACTACGCCTACGCAGGTGCTTGTGGAGCGGGTGGTGGTGGAGTGAGGAAATGCTAAATTTTTATTGGATTTTATTATGGATGAAAATAAACCTTCAGAACTTGCAGAAAAAATTCTTTTGGGTTTGAAAATATCTTATCAAAAACTCATCGAACAAAAGAAATTGACTAATAGCCCTATAGTTATATCAAGAAATGGAAAAATAGAATGGATAAAGCCATGGGAAGAAGAAGAAAATGAATCACCCGAATGAACAAGTTATGAATATTAAATCTATAAAAACAGAAGAAGATTACAACCTCGCACTAAAAAGGCTTGAAGTTGTTTTTAATGCACCAAAGGGTTCACCTGAAGGAGATGAGCTTGAAATTCTTGGGATGTTGATAGATCAGTATGAAAATGAGCATTTTCCAATCGGTTTACCTGATCCTATTGAAGCAATAAAATTCAGAATGGAACAAATGGGATACAATCAATCAGATTTAGCTAATATTGTTGGACTGAAAAGTAGGGCAAGTGAGATTCTGAATAGAAAAAGAAAACTGTCTTTAGAAATGATTCGACAACTTCATGAGAAATTGAATATTCCTACAGATGTTTTGATTCAGGCATATTGAATATCTTATGGTTCTATGCTTTTATGTAGCATATTGGACTAAAATCCAAGAAATTTGCAATCATGAATAAAAAAAATCTATTCATAATCGCCGGATGTAACGGAGCAGGTAAAACCACTGCCTCGTTCACAATCCTACCTGATATGTTAGACTGTAAAGAATTTGTAAACGCAGATGAAATCGCCAAAGGACTTTCACCCTTTCAGCCAGAAAAAGTGCCTTTTGAAGCAGGAAGAATAATGCTCAATAGAATTAATGAGCTATTGAACGGTAGCCAGAGTTTTGCTTTTGAAACTACACTCGCTACCAAAAGCTATAAGAACAAAATTATCGAAGCGAAGGAAAAGGGATTTACAGTGATTCTTTTGTTCTTTTGGTTGGAGACTGTTGAATTGGCAAAGGAAAGAGTTATATCTCGTGTTGCTGAAGGTGGTCATAATATTGAAACTGATGTTATTGTACGTCGTTATAAAAGGGGTATTAGCAATTTGTTTGATATATACCTTGACTTAGTTGATGAAGTAATGATTCTTGATAATTCTAGTAGGAAGCCGGATTTGATAGCTAGAAAGAACGATAAACAACTCAAAATTATTGATGAAACAAAATTTTTATCTCTTAGGAATTGTTACGATGAATGCAAATAAAGATCAAGACCTTGCTGAGAAAATTCTCGTAGCATTGGATAAAGTATATGACAAACTTATTGAATTCAAAAAATCGAAGGATAGCCCACTTGTAGTATTGAAAGATGGGAAAATTGTGAGGGTGAAGCCGTGGGAGGAAGATATTAAATCTTCTACCTGAGTATGCATTTATAGGATATTAAACATAAATAAAAAAGACCTCAGATGAATTAATCATCTGAGGTCTTTTTAAAAAATGAAGGTAAACTACAACGACCGCAAAAATGCTACAACCGCATCCCGATCACCCTTCGGCAACTTCTTAAAATAATCCCTCGACGCTGTCGCTTCGCCACCATGCCACAGAATCGCCTCTACATAATTTCTCGCCCGTCCGTCGTGAAGGAAATTGGAATGCCCGTTCACCAGTTCGGTCAAGCCGATTCCCCAAAGAGGGGAAGTGCGCCATTCATTGCCTGTTGCCAAAAAATCGGGGCGTCCGTCGGAGAGTTCGTCACCTAAATCGTGGAGCAGCAAATCCGTATAGGGGTGAATTGTTTGATTGGAAACTTCGGGGAGCTTGTCCATTGTGCCGGTAGTCAGTGTGGGTGTGTGGCAACCTGCGCAGTTTGCTTGCAAAAAGAGCTGCTTGCCGCGCTTCACTGTTTCATCATTGCTATTACGGCGGGCTGGAACTGCCAGTGTACGGGTATAGTGTACGACTGCATCAAGTGTTTTATCATCTACTTCAGGAGTATGTGCCGGAATTGCTTGCACTTGTCCCAGAGAGTTTTCATCTGGGAAAACAGACGACGTAACGCCCATATCACCGTTGTAAGCACCCGCATTCTGTTGATGGAGATTAGGCATATTGCATTTTAACCCGAAACGACCGATAGCAGAACGTTTATTTACCACATCAAATACATAGTTTGGTCTGCCCGAAATGCCATCTTTATCCGCATCGGATTCGTCAGCTTTTGCAGTTATAACGTTTTCCGGTACAGCTTCGAGTAGTCCAAGCCCAAACACCGGAGGTGCAACACGCGGCGACAGCATAAGCCCTGCGGGAAGATCAGTATAGTGGTTGATAATGGTATAGGTTGGTTGGCGTAAACTATATGTTTCGCCATCGGGGAATGCACCGGGCATTTCCGTATAGCTGATACGTACATTCCCTTCGGAAGAGCAGCCGTAAATTGAACGTGGTTGTAGCTGTCCGCCAAAACCCGGGGCAGGGTTCGGTCCGCCATCAGGCGAAGTTCCCGGAACACTCAAACGAAACAGCATAGAAGTTAATTCCTCTCCATTTCTTGGAGGAGTACCCCGTCCGTCGTTTGTGTGGCAGTTTGAGCAGGAAATATTGTTATAGAGCGGGCCTATGCCCGAATTTACAGATGCCGGAGCCGTAACGAATTTTGCATCAAAAGCAACGTCACCTTCCATGTGAAGTGCAAAACTCTCTGCACCAAGATTAGGAGCGGGCGTTGCAAATGCTTTCGATGTTGCATCGTTTATTGTCGTCGCCCCACCGGCTAAAATGTCATTTTCTTCTGTAATTGCTGGTGTCGTAGTATCACTGCAGCCGAAACAGAAAAAAACCAATGGCATTAAAATTTTCCATGTGTGACGTATAATCGTAGTTTGTTTTTTGACTGTGTTCATTGTGATATGGATAAATAATAAAGAGATTAATTGCCAATTACCAGTGGAAGTACATCTGCTTCGAGAGTTACACGGAGTTTCAAAATAGCATTCTGTGCGGCTTGGACATTTGTTTTATTTGTAAAAATCGCCTGACCGAACGTTGGGAGCATTGCTCCGACAGCATCAATGGCAGCATCAATTTCACGTTTGCATCGAGCATCAAGCTCAGTGTTTTTTACAGCAACTAATGTAGATATACCCTTGCCTGAGAAACTACCATATACTCCATTATAGAGGTTGCGTACACTCCGAATATTATCTGCAAAATCAGAGTTGGAATTATCGCTGAATTGTGACTCTTCTAGCTGGCGTTTTTGCTGAGAAAAAGGGTCATTAATTTTTCCGTTTGCAACTTCATCACAAATATTAATCATTCCTTGAATGATTTCCTGCACTGCACCTCGTTGAGAAGTATAGACACTGCTGCCAGCAACTCCTGCATTAATAAGATTTGCTCCAAAATTTTCACCGGAAGCATCCCATGAGTTTAATAGTTGAAATGCTGCCGCTTTGAAACTTTGAGTGGTCGCAGTAAGATATTCAATCTCACGTGAAGTAAAATCCTTTGCTGTTTTGGAATTATTCTCACCAAAAAGGAGGTACTCTATTGTATGAAAACCCTTCTGTGTTGATTCTAACTGGTCAATTCTTTCTTTAGTAAGTGACTCTGAACTGCTAAGTACAGCATCAAGGTCAATCTTATTGAGAGGCCAGCTGTCAATATTTGGATCAATACCTTTTGTATCCACAGGGCCGAACAGGAATCCTTCACTTTGCTCCCATGGGCGACGTGCATCCCGCCATGCTTGCTTTGCTGAATTTAGAACTTCATCAGTTTGTGTTGTTTTTAGCAATGCAACAAGTGAATCAAGAGTTTGCGCCCGCCTATACATATCAGCGTATGTTGGGATAATTACGCCGTTGGCAATATCAGTCAGCGTAGGTTTTGCATCAAGTGTAGTATTGGTTGCTGTTGAGTTGTCCGAGCAACCGCTGTTCAGTAATGAACCCAGTACAATGAGAACGATGACAGTTGTAAATGAAAGTTTCATAGAATATATTGATTTAGTAAAACAGAATATTTGTGTTTATTTATAGTTCGAATCCAATACCCGTTGAAAAGGTATCTTCGATTTTATCGCGGGAGATGCCGAGTAATCTATGATTAAATTGCATTTTCAAAACGACTTGCGGGTGGAATTTATAATTGATACCTGCTGTGATTGATTTACGTTCCCAACGCGGATTATCAATAACATCGCCCTCGGTTTTGAACATAGTATCGTAATAATCATATCGCAAAAAAGGTAGAAGTTGCTGTGGTGCGATTGAATCACCAAGTGCTACCGGTGCCGATTGTAAAATTGTAAAGACATCGTATCCTATTTCGGCAAATGCCCCTAGAGCAGCACTCCCTACAGGAGTTCGTTTTACTCCGAGTTCATTCGATAAACCTCTATTAGCAAGAGAGATTGCAGCAGAATTTTCCAGTGTACCGTATATAGCCAGTGCACGTAAATGTAAAGCCCCGGCATCAAGAACTGAATGTAGAGTGCCGATAAAAACATGAGCAGGAATCGTAACGTCCGGCTTCGGGCGATTGCCTGATGTATTTCCGTAGTAGCTGCTTGCTCCGATAGTGAAGCCGGCAGCAACTCGATATTGAATATTAACAGCTAATGCAAAATTCTCGGCATTTGCATAGTCGAACCTGTTTTGGTAGCCGCGCTTTATCCAGTTAGCCGAACTGAACCCGGAAGCATCCAATCCATTGATAAGTTGCAATTGGTATCTGAAGTTTCCTGATTGCCCATACGCTTCAATTCCGTTTTCATGCCACGCTACCGGCAATAATGCCGCTTCGGTTTCAGATACATTCGTTGTAAAAAAGTAGCTTGGCTCGTAGCGCTCTGAGTAAAAGCCGATTGGCAAATAAAAGTGACCAACAAGAAAGTTGAGTTCGGGTATTATAGTTATTCTGGCTGCGAGTTTTTCGAGAACTACTTCTCCGCCTTTTTCTATAGATTGCTCATATTGACCAAATTCTTCGAATCTGTCAAATTCCATGGATGCTCCCGTACCACCGTGTTCAAACTCTATATCAACTTCGAGAGCAATATTTTTGTTCAGTTGGTATTTCGGTTCAAAAGCAAAACGTTCGGGGTCAATTCTATTCCGGCGTTGCGGGTCGGTCTGCCATTTATATCCATAATAATTTACAATTCCGTATGCTTCGTAAGTAAATGGATTAATTGTAATTGACTGAGGAATTGACTGAGCAGAGAGAGTAGTAAATTGACAAATAATAAAGAAAACGACAGGGGTTATTTTCAGCATGATTGTTGCTATTCAGACAGACAGTACTTATTAAGATTAAATCTAAATTAAGCAAAATTAGTGTGAAAACCAAATTAATTAACGGTAAAACAAGGTAGGAATATCACTACGGCACGACAATTGTGCGTTACCTTTCAAAAAATTGATTATTTTAGCGGTAAAACTATTTCCTACCAATCCCAAAGAACAAATGACGGCTCGTTTTTTGCTCAAATCTCTGGTGAGTTTACTTGGCTTTTTTGCTTGTAGCAGTTGTATATATGCTCAAGCAGGAAGTCCGGCTAACTGGTTGTATCCAAATGGAAATATGGAGGCAACACGTTCACAGTCCATACCCTCTCTGAAGCAGTCGGTTGATTCTATTGTTCTTAAATGGTCTACAGTAGAAATTTCAGGAGATGTCCAGCCGCTTATCGGTAATATTAAAAGCAATCCCAAGATACTATCTACGTTTCTTTGGTCACCAAATGAAATAACGGCGGTTATTAAAGACCACATTGTTGTAATTGACGGTTCAGGCAAACTGCTCACACGTACTCCTCTACCTTCCTATGTTAATTATATCAGGGGAATTTCCGTTCTTTACGACTCTAATGCAGTAGAGCCGACCGCTACGACCACAGCACCGGTCGTAATGGGACTTGAAACAATCGAAGCTGAAAACATTCAAGACAGTTTGATTTATTCCTACATTGCCGGATTTGATAAAACAAAAGACAGTGTAGTTCTTATCAAACGTATGAGTATCAATGTAGGGGTATTCGACCCCAATCTTTTCGGTAGCATTACACCTGTTCTTGGAAGAAGTAATGGAGGGCAAACGACTGTTTATGCAGCCGTTAATATGTCAAAACCTGCCATACCTTCGGTTATAACAGGTGATGTACCATATTATCGCGGGCTAGCCCAATTTAATACAGCAACTATCTATACTACGTTCCCCTTGCCGGATGTAAAGGATCTGGATACAAGGCGACTCACATTAGGTCCTGAAGTCTCGCTTTATTCACCCTCAATTGCAGGACTGGGAGGCGGTCGTATAGGAATGGCATTACCGGTGATGCCCAGCAATAACATCACTGAATTACTTTCAAACCCGATTACAGTTTCAACGTTTGGTGACAGACCCTATTTGATGTCGTTTGATATTCAGAGTGGGCAGATTAATGAAGGGATTGCTCCACGTGAACTTACATCACTTCTGGATGCCGGGAGAAATCGTCCGCTTATTCGTCCGTATTATGTAAAACTAACAGACGGTGGGGCAGTTAATGCTGAAAATTGGTTCGTGCTTGTAGCAGAAGAGTATAAGGGTATTGACTCATCACGAGGTGGCTCACGATTACATTTGTATAATGCACAAGGTGATCCGGTTACTACTCCAAATGATCCGATTCTTCCGTCTTTTAATGGTGCGTTAAATCATTATTGGTCTGTTGGGGTAGGAAATGTTGACGGCACTTCAACCAATGAACTGTTACCGTATTATCCCAATAACCCCGGTAATGAGATTGTAGTGACCCAAAGTTCGAAAGAATTTGCATATCCCGGAAGCCGTTTGTATGTATTACGCTGGCGTACCGGTGCAGCTATTGAGAAAATTAATAAACCGGGAACATTCCTTACTGCGTTTGATACTGTTGTTTCTGCTCCAATAAACGGTTGGGTAGCTGCTGTCAATGATTTCGATGGTGCAATTGATGAAAAAAATGAAATTTTTGTGGTAGATCGTTCGAATGTATATATTCTTCGCTTGCGTGATTACAGCACTCCTGAGCTTCGATTGGGACATCCGTTCGATACACTCAAAGTGCTTAATTTCCCTGACGAAACTATTACTTCACTCGAAGTGGCTGATTTGGAAGGTGATGGTGCAAATGATGTTGTCGTTACAACGCTCAATCGAACCTATTTGTATGGGCGACGCATACCCGGTTCCTTACAAATATTTGAACCCAAGGTTCAGCTTACACCTTCACAAGAATATTGCTTGGGGGATTCTGTAACAGTCAGATGGACAAATCTTCTCAAAGGTCAGGACAAAGTTCACATTTTCTTCCAACGGTATAGTGATACTGTTCGACTTGAGCAGAAAGACACTTTAGAAGTCAATTTCTCGAATGATCCGGATACTCTTTCCTATACTTTTAGAGTAGATTCTTCACGGCTTGGTATAGAAGGTCGGCTAATAATTCAAAGTGCAAACAGCAAGGATCTAAAGGATTCTTCGGCGATAATCAGGTTTCCTACGCCACAAGTAGTTGTTTCTTCCCCTGCAAAAGATAGTGTCTTTTCGATTGGTTATCCGATAGAAATTATTGGTATTGCTTCTTGTCTGGATTCACTGGTGTTGCAATATCGAGGTGATTCCACATGGATAACACTTCAAGCAATGACTACGGTAGTACCGTCATTTTTGTTCTCAACAAATGTCCCGTGCCTGCCTGTCTTCCCATGCGATTCAGCATATAAAGACAGTTCAATAAGTTTCCGTGTCATTGGTTTTGGTTCTCGTATCAATGTGATAGACACATCTGATGTGTATCCGGTTATGGTACGTCCTGCTCCGTTGGCGGTTACTATTGACCCACCGCCCACGATTGCTTGCCCTTCCCGTAAAATTACATGGGATGCCCTTTCAATTCCTTCATCGCTTGCATGCGATACTATCGGTATTTATGTTTCGGTTGATTCCGGTAAAACATTTCGTCATGTAGATGATATTCCTTTTTCAAACAATGGTTTTGACTGGGATGTTCCTATGAATCTTCGTGATTCTGCAGCAATACTTCGTTTATGTTGTGACATGGGGTGTATCCGTACAGATACATTGGTCACTAATATTATTGTGAAATATATTTCGCTGGTGTCACCTAATCCGTTTGCCCCACCTCTTGAAATTGCGCAGGTTATTTACTCCGTTCCTCAGGAAACAAATGTAACCATCAGAATCTATGATCAGGCAAACCGCTTGGTTGCTGAACCTGTAACCGGTCAGACTCGTTATACAGGAATTGCATATTGCGATCATTGGGACGGTAACACGCGTGAAGGAGTTGCCGCCAACGGAATGTATTACCTCAGTATTGAATTGTCGAGCGGAACACGTGAAGTATATCCGATATTTGTTAAAAAGAAATAGAAATTTACTTGTCTTGCGTATTCACTCTTTCAAGAGAAGAATTAAATGAGAATTTTAGTTGTAGAAGACGAACGTAAAGTTGCCAACTTCATCAAAAATGGTCTTGAAGAAGAACGCTACATTGTAGAAACTGCTTCTGACGGTGAAATGGGACTAGACATGGCAATCAACAATCATTTCGATGCAATTGTTTTGGATGTGATGCTTCCCAAAAAAGATGGCTTTTCTGTGTTGAAGGATATACGTGCTGCCGGTAAGTCGGTACCGGTATTAATGCTAACAGCACGGGGGACTACCGAAGATCGTGTAACGGGGCTGGACTTAGGTGCAGATGATTATTTGGCGAAGCCGTTTCATTTTGAGGAACTTGCTGCCCGCTTGCGGTCAATTATGCGCCGTTCATCTGCTGAAAAAACGACTAAACTAATTTGCGCAGATTTGTCGTTGGATACAATTGCACACGTAGCGTTCAGATGGGGCAAGGAAATTGAGCTTACAACGAAGGAATATGCTCTCTTGGAGTATTTGATGCGTAATAAGAATCGTATTGTGTCCAGGAGCATGATAACTCAACACGTTTGGAAACATAATTTCGATACTGAATCTAATATAATAGATGTGTATATCAAACGCTTACGTTCTAAAATTGAAAAAGTGGGTTCATCTAGAATTTTACAATCAATTCGAGGCGTTGGGTATCGTATGAGGGAGCAAATGCCCGATGAACCGGAGACTGATATGGATATAGACGATGAATAGTAAAGAAGGGCAGAAATAATTTCTGCCCTTCTTTATTACAGATAAGAATTCAATCCTCTAAACTGTCTTCAGCTCTTTCCACAATTTTCTAAGTGCTGCCATTTGATTTACTTCATGTACTCGGATAACTTCTACATTCTCACCAAGCAGAAGCGCGTGAAGCAATCCTGTTGCAATATCACGATCAATAGGGTGCTCAATACCCAATAGCTTCCCCAAGAACGATTTTCTCGAGATACCAAGTACCATAGGAACGCCTAACCCCTCAAATCTTTTGAGATTTCTGAGTAGTGTCCAGTTATGTTCGGTAGTTTTCCCGAACCCTATACCTATATCAGCCATTATATTTGTAACCCCAACTGATTGAGCATATCTGATTTTCCCGGATAAATCGGAAAAAACATCCTCTACTACATTAGAATAGCTCGGATTCTTTTGCATGATTCGAGGTGTGCCTTGCATATGCATTACTATCAACGGCACATTATGCTCTGCAGCCAGCGATGCCAAGCGCTTGTCATTTGTAAGTCCCGATATATCGTTGATAATGCCGGCTCCAGCTTCAAGAGCTGCTACAGCTACTTCGTATTTGACTGTATCAATTGAGATATCTATTGTCGTATCAACTTTTCGTATACCCTCAATCACCGGTATCACTCTTTCGAGCTCTTCATCTATAGAAATCGTTTCGGCATTAGGACGAGAGCTCTCTCCCCCAATATCGAGAATGTTTGCACCTTCGTCTATCAATTTCAGAGCATGATTAATGGCATTGTTAGCATTTGAGTATAATCCGCCGTCAGAAAATGAATCAGGGGTTACATTTACTATTCCCATGATTTTTGGAAAATGTTCTTGTTGCATCAGGGTTTGTCCTACTTTTTGTAAATAGTTATCTTACATATTGAGAATATTAGTACTAATAATAGAAATAAATGTGGAAAACTAAAAAAAAATTCTTGTATAGAACTTCAAAAATATACAATTTTGAATAAGTTTAGGCGTTAGTCCTACGTAACTCATCGGTTTCTACAAGTTCAATTTGATTTAGAGTAGCTGCAAATATACTTCATTGCTCAGCAAACAAAAGTAAAAAGTAAGCTACAGGTTCAATAAGAGATAAAACAAGGATATTTCAAAGACAAAAGCACAAAAATTGGCGTATTCCCCCTTAAAAAGCCACTTTTTTAAAAAAGTCTTAATTCCTTAAGGTGTTTTTATATGCTAAAAATATGGATTTAAAGGTGTTTTTTAATGCAAAATAGTTCAATTCCGTTGATTTTGAATTCCTTTTTTGCTAAAAGCGATTCATTGTCGTTGGTTTGGAAGTCTCTTTTTTGATAAAAGAATTTACTCCTACAAATATTGAGTTCATTCTTCCTGAAAAGGAAGTCAATTTTTGTGTTTTTGAATCCATTTTTAACAAAAAAGAATTCATTTTCGTTGATTTTGGAATCATATTTTAGTAAATCAAATCTCAATCAGCAAAAATATATATCAAAACAGCTTGTAATTACTATATATTTTGTGAAAAATGAATTTGAAAATAATAGATAGTTATAAAAAATTTGGTAAAATGGTTGAAGGGTTGAAAAAAATAATTGAAAATTAAAAAATAAAATTTGCATTGTAACTAAAAAGTTCGTAAGTTTGTATCAAAGAAATTCAAAAACGAGAATATGTTTTAAAAAACACCAATGGCAAAAGTTAAGTTAGATGTGGCGAGTATCTCAACTCAAGAGTTAACGGGAGTAGCCCAGTCAATAGCAAACGGATTGGCAAATAATGTGAATTTTGATTCGCCCATTCCGTCACCTTCGGTGCTCAATGCAAAAGCAGTGGAAGTAGATGCTGCAAGTCAAGAAATAGAAAATTTGAAGCTGTTATTAAAAACAAAACAATCGGCTTTAGACGGTAAACGCCAAGAACTAAGAGAC
Organism: uncultured Chitinophagaceae bacterium; assembly: GCA_964527785.1. GTDB lineage: Bacteria > Bacteroidota > Ignavibacteria > Kapaibacteriales > UBA961 > JADJXV01. The sequence continues at coordinate 8,314 of CAZGNO010000058.1, read as the reverse complement.
TTAATTAAACAAGCAAGAAATTATGTAGAGCTGAAAAGCGGCGGTGATGAAACTATAATACTTAGTGCAGGGATGCAAGTTCGTTCGGAAGCAGGGGCTGCAGGGCTACTCCCCGCACCTCAAAACTTCACAGTTTTAGAAGGTGCAAATCCGGGAATGGTAGAACTTAAATGGAAAACAGTGCATGGCTCGAGCAGCTATATTATAGAGCGGAGTACAGATCCTCCGACATCAACAAGTTGGACATCCGGTGCTGTAAGTACAAAAGCAAAATATTTGATGGGTGGCTTGTCAAGCGGATCGAAGTTTTGGTTTAGAGTGGCGGCAGTTAATTCGGCAGGAATTGGAGCATGGAGTTCGCCGATTTTAAAGATTATCCCATAGAATTTCTAAAGACAGAATTAAAGAGTATCAAAATAATTTATCCCTTATATTTTTTTGGAGAATGTAAATGAATAATGCCTCAATTCTCGACCTCGTAAGTATAGAAGAACTTTCAGCTATAGATATGAATGCAATTCTCGGTGGAACAACCGACCCGATAGTAGTAGAAGATGGAAATTCAGGAATTATTACAGCCGTATGGTTTGATACCGGTATCCGTCCGTAATTCAAAAAGCAAATCTCAACAATACAACAATAGATAACAGAAACTTAACCTTTAATTATAAAAATATGAACAACGCCCTAACACTCGACCTTATCAGTATAGAAGAACTTTCAGCATTTGACATGGATTCAATCCTCGGCGGAACAACCGACCCGATAGTAGTAGAAAGTGGAAATTCAGGAATTATCACGGCAGTATGGTTTGATACCGGTATCCGTCCGTAATTCTAAATACAAATTTCATCAGTAAATAACAGAAACTTAACCCTTAATTATAAAAAAAATGAACAACGCCCTAACCCTCGACCTTATCAGTATAGAAGAACTTTCAGCATTCGACATGGATTCAATCCTCGGCGGAACAACCGACCCGATAGTAGTAGAAAGTGGAAATTCAGGAATTATCACGGCAGTATGGTTTGATACCGGTATCCGTCCGTAATTCTAAATACAAATTTCATCAGTAAATAACAGAAACTTAACCCTTAATTATAAAAAAAATGAACAACGCCCTAACCCTCGACCTTATCAGTATAGAAGAACTTTCAGCATTCGACATGGATTCAATCCTCGGCGGAACAACCGACCCGATAGTAGTAGAAAGTGGAAATTCAGGAATTATCACGGCAGTATGGTTTGATACCGGTATCCGTCCGTAATTCTTAATATAAATTACAACAATAGATAACAAAAGTTTAACCTTTAATTATAAAAATATGAATAACGCACTAACTCTCGACCTTGTAAATATAGAAGAACTTTCCACACTTGAAATGGACTCAATTCTAGGTGGCGCAGTAAACCCAATCGTAATGGAGAATAATCCAGTAGTAGGAATTATCACAGCAGTGTGGTTTGATACCGGTATTCGCCCGTAATTATATTGATTCTACAAAACAACCAGAAACAAAATTTGTCACAATTATCATAAACAACAATGAATGATACCCTAACTCTCGACCTTATCTCAATCGAAGAACTTTCAACATTTGAAATGGACTCAATCCTTGGCGGTGCAGTGAATCCAATCGTCATTGAAAAAAATCCTACAGTAGGAATTATCACAGCAGTGTGGTTTGATACCGGTATCCGTCCATAAGGTGATGTGATTCACATATTATCTACAATAAAAATATGAATGATACCCTAACTCTAGACCTCATCTCAATCGAAGAGCTTTCAACACTAGAAATGGATTCAATCCTTGGTGGCGCTGTGAATCCAATCGTGATGGAAAAAAATCTAAAGGCCGGAATCATTACAGCAGTATGGTTTGATACAGGAATCCGCCCGTAACCAGTGTAAATCCAACGAAATATACATAAATACATTCCATTCAAAAAATAGAATCTAAAAAACATGAACGATATCCTAACACTTGATCTAATTAGTATAGACGATCTCTTCACTTCTGAAATTGACTCAATTCTCGGAGGAGCTATGAACACAATCGTAACAGAATACAAGCCAATAGGAGGCATTACCACTGCAGTATGGTTTGATACCGGAATCCGTCCGTAAGCCCTAAAATAAAAAAACTGTCTCGTGTAAGAAGACAGTTCTTGTAAACAGAAGCGTAAGATTCAATTATATCAAGCTGCAGGAACTTCGAAGATAAAAGTTGAACCAACACCAATTTCGCTTTCGCACCAAATCTGCCCATTCATTCCCTGAATAAGTTTTTGAGCATTTGCAAGACCGAGTCCTGACGAATGTTCTCCTCCGGTTGGCTTAGCACTGAGCCGCTGAAACCTCTTAAATAATAATTGCTGTTCTTCTATGCTAATTCCCGGACCTTGGTCTATCACCTCACACCGAATTGTTGAAGGTAAATTGCGTAAACGAATCGTTATTGAACTTGAAGGATTGGAATATTTAACAGCGTTCGATATCAAATTATCTAAAACCTGAAATGTTCTTTCTTTATCGGCAAGCGCAATTGACGGTTTTTCGTCGTACTCAATCTCAATTGAAATATTCTTACGTTTAAAGGAAACGGAATACACCTCAATAAGCGGTGGAACAAGATCATTGAGCGATACTTCTTCAATGGAATACGAAATCTTACCTGATTCAATAGTATTGGCATCAAGCAATCCGTGAATGAGATTCATCATCTGATGAGCAACAGTTTCGATACGTTCACCAACTTTATAAACCTCTTCAGCAGAAAGTTTGTCGTAATAACGGCGTATGCTTTCGCCTGACATTACCATACCGGTTACAAAATTTTTGAGATCGTGGGCTACAATCCCCAACAATTCATTCTTTTCAGTGTTAAGTTCAACCAAACGTGAATTAACAACTTCCATTTCTTGGTTAATCTTGATAGTTTCGGTTTGTTGTGACTCAATTTGCTGGTAGGCAGCCGCCAGAGAATGACGTTTTTCTTCGAGTTCATCCAATGCCTGGGTAAGTTCAATATTCCTAAGGCGGAATATTTCTTTTTCTTTCATCGCCTTTTCGATTGCAAGTCTTGTTTCCATAACTGCAATAAGTTTTTGTTTCTCCGAGCCAAGAATCTTATCGCGAAGTTTTGCCCACTCAGCATAATGACGAAGTGCCTCACGGTAATTATTCATTGCCTCATAGGTTTTGGAATAACTAAAATGAACTTCGACAAGTGTATCGTCAATTCCTATCTTTAATGCAAGTTCGTGCGCCTTATTCAGATATTCAAGCGCCTTTGTAAAATTAAGGAGCGAAGTATAGCAATCGGCAATATTCTTCAAAATCTCAACTTGAACCTTTTGTTCCCCGATTTGAATACATGCTTTGAGGGCAGTTGCATGGTATGAGAGTGCGGTAGAGAAGTCGTTAATTTTTTGGTACGAAACACCCATGAGTGTCAGGGATTCGATGAAGCCCTGTTTGTCGTCCAACTCTTTAATAATAACAATTGCTTGGGATTGATACTCCAGTGCAGTATGATAATCCTTCTTTTGTTCGTGTACAATTCCGATATTACGCAGAGCTTTACTTATGCCAAATTTATTATTAAGCTGACGGGAAACTTCAATAGACTGCTCCAAATATTTAAGAGCAGTGTCGAAATGACCGAGTCGAATAAACAGTCCGCCGATGTTATTGGCAGTGATGGCTGTTCCCAAAATGTCCTTCATCTCCTCTTGGGTTGCTAATGCTCGAAGGGAATGGCTGAGTGCTTCGTCGTACTGACCGACAGTTAGATAAATGATGCTTATATTTCCCAATGAGGAAGCAATCATCCGTTTGTTTGTTTGCTGTTCATAAATTATGAGCGCATTACTTTGGGATTCGAGAGCGGAGTCGTATTGCCCTAAATAGAAGTAGATGATGCCAAGCATGGTGTAGCTTGCAGCTTGCCCGTCAATATCATCAATATCAATGAATAGTTGGAGTGCATATTGAATGTGGGAGAGTGCCTCTGTGAAACGTGACAAAACAAGATACCCGGCACCGCTGTTACGAAAACTATATGCTTCACCGGCTCGGTAGAGTGCCTTTTGGGCAATATCCCGTGCTTGTGTTGAAAGTTCGAGGGCGAATAACGGTTGCTTATCATAGTACTTTTCAGCAGCATGATTAAGAATATCAACCTTCTCGCGATCGTTCGAAGCAGTTTCAAGCTCTTTTGAAATTAGCTGTTCAAGCATATTCATTTCAACTGATGTATTCATTGTTTAGCCAAATATACAATGTTTATTACTTCCACTAAAGTAAAAAGTATGATACTCATTTGGGAAAATGATAATTGCAGGGTGCTGATACTTTATTCTATAATTATCTCTTTATCGGCAAAAGTTTGTTTTTCTTTACTGAGAAAGTGCGGTTCGGTCGCTGTAATGTGTCTGTAATTAGCTGTAAAATAAGACTATTACACAGAGAATGTGTGTAGCAAATAAGAAAATTTTCATTTGTAAAGTCGGATTCTATGAGTGATATGATAACACTACTTATGCACTTAGACACGAAAATTGAGTATAATTCGTTTTTAGCTTACGTCAAATTTTGGTAATTTTGTAGTAAAAATTTTTACACAGAGGAGTATTTATATCATGTCTCAGCCATTGCACATAACAGACAGCAGTTTTCAAGCGGATGTTTTAGAGTCAACAAAGCCGGTTTTGGTAGATTTTTGGGCTACGTGGTGTGGTCCATGCAGAATGATTGCACCAATCATTGAAGACCTTGCCGGTGAGTATGAAGGAAAAGCAACCATCGGGAAAGTAGATGTAGATAATAATCCACAGATTGCTATGCAATATGGAGTACGGTCAATACCAACACTGTTAATTTTCAAAGGTGGAAAATTAGTAGACACCATTATTGGAGCAGTATCCAAGCCATATATGGTAGAGCATTTAGAAGCTCAGCTCAACTAATACACTACTTTCTTAAATATATTATGGCTCGTCCTCCACTACTCACCCAAGAATTTATCGGGCATTATCTCAAACTCAATCCGATGTGGCGGCAACCGGAGGATAATTCAAAGTCAATTGTCCGCGAAATTGGTGCTGCAAATTTTATAGCGGCAGTTGGAATTATTAATTCAATTGCTTTGCTTGCCGAAAAATTAGATCATCATCCTGATATCTTACTCTATGGTTGGAATAAACTGAGGGTAACGCTATCAACCCATGATGTTGGAGGTTTGACAGAGTTGGATTTCAAACTTGCCGCTCAAATTGACGGTTTGAATTTCTAACCTATGCTCTCGCTAACGCCAATCGTATAGTCCCGCTCTTCAACGTGGTGTGCTGTTTCATGTTTTTTCAATAATACGAAATTTGCTCATGTCCCCAATCATTGCCGAAATTAATGCTCGTGAGATACTGGATTCTCGCGGCAATCCTACTCTCGAAGCCGATGTTATTCTCGAAGACGGTTCTATGGGGCGCGCTGCGGTTCCCTCCGGTGCAAGTACCGGAGAACATGAAGCGGTAGAGCTTCGTGACGGCGATTCAACGAGGTATGGTGGCAAGGGAACGCTTCATGCGGTTGCCAATGTAAATGAAATTATTGCCGATACACTCATAGGTCTCAATGCAGATGAGCAGACACAAATTGATGACTTGCTCATTGAATTGGACGGAACAGAAAACAAATCCAAACTCGGTGCTAATGCAATGCTTGCCGTTTCGATGGCTGTAGCAAAAGCAACCGCTTCATGGCTTGGTATGCCGCTCTATAGATATATAGGCGGCATCAATGCCCACCTCCTCCCTACCCCGATGATGAATATTCTTAACGGGGGGCGTCACGCTGATAATAATGTTGATATTCAAGAGTTTATGATTATCCCGGTGAGTGCCGAGACTTTCGCCGATGCTCTTAGAATGGGAACAGATGTATTTCACGCCCTAAAGTCAGTGCTTAAATCACAAGGGAAAATCACTTCTGTCGGAGATGAAGGAGGATTCGCACCGTCGCTTGCATCCAACGAAGAAGCATTTGATGTTATTCTTGAAGCAATTGACAAAGCAGGGTATACTGCCGGTGAAGATATTATGCTCGCTGTGGACGTAGCAGCAAGTGAAATGGTACGAGATGGCGGCTATGTTTTCTATAAATCCTCCCAAAAGAAATTAACTGCTGAAGAAATGGTAGAATGGTATGTAGGGCTCTGTGAGAAATATCCGATTATTTCAATTGAAGACGGCATGGGTGAAAATGATTGGAACGGTTGGAAATTACTCACAGAAGCACTCGGTGACCACATCCAACTTGTCGGAGATGATATTTTCGTTACCAATCCTGAATTCCTGCAACGTGGAATTGAAGAGGGAATTGCCAATGCAATTCTTATTAAAGTTAATCAAATTGGTACACTTACCGAAACTCTTCAAACTATTCGTCTTGCCCAACGATACGGCTATAAAACTATTATTTCACATCGCTCCGGCGAGACCGAAGATACTACAATTGCCGATATAGCTGTAGCAACAAATGCCGGGCAAATTAAAACAGGCGCACCAAGCCGCACTGACCGTGTGGCAAAATACAACCAACTCCTACGCATCGAAGAAATGCTCGGTAGCGCAGGAATCTATGGCGGATTAGAACCGTTGAGTTGACATCTCTCAAGGTTCTTCTTTAGTTTACAGAGCTTAGTATCTTTTAATGTGATACTATTTAATCTCAAAATATTTCCCCCATTTATTTTTAAAAGAGATTTCCATGATTGTTTTTGGTACAGATGGTTGGCGGGGCGTTATTGCTCGTGATTTTACATTTGAAAACTTACAACTTGTAGCTCTAGCAACTGCAAACTATGTAAAAAGAATTGAAGACAAAAACCCAGCTGTTGTGATTGGTTACGATACACGGTTTATGTCGAAAGAATTTGCAGAAGAAACCTCTAAAATACTGGCTTCAAAGGGTATCGTTGTTCACCTTACCGAGGACTTTGCATCAACTCCTCAAGTCTCGTTTCATACTAAGCAAAAAGGTGCTACGCTTGGTATCGTCATAACTGCCAGTCATAACCCACCAATTTATAATGGATTCAAAGTAAAAGGAGGGTTCGGCGGACCTGCTTACCCTGAGCAGATAGCTGAGATTGAGAAAGAGCTTGAGAAAATTGTGGCAAAGCCACCCAAAGTTGTTCTCAAATCTATGGATTCCTACATCTCTACCCGTGCCATCCGTCCTTTCGACGCCAAAGAATCCTACTTACGTTATATCAAAAAGAAAATTGACCTCGAATCCATAACCAATTCAGGTCTTAATATTGTGTATGACCCGATGTATGGTGCCGGAATCAATACCATGAAACGGTTATTACCGAATATTCATGAAATTCATGGTGACTTCAATCCGTCGTTCGGCGAAATAGGACATCCTGAGCCAATTCCACCCAATTTGCTTCCGTTGATGGATTTAATGAAATTAGGCGAACATTCTGTAGCTATTGCAACCGATGGTGACGCTGACCGACTTGGTGCTGTTGACCATCTCGGCGGTTTCGTGGATTCTCATAGAATTTTCATGCTTTTGCTCAAATATCTGTATGAAGATAAACGCAAACGCGGTGCTGTGGTCAAAACAGTTTCGCTCACATCAATGGTGGAGAAATACTGTGAGAAAATGGGCTTGAAATTGCATGAAACACCGGTGGGCTTCAAGCATACGGCAAAACTTATGAACGAACAGAAGATTCTTATTGGCGGTGAAGAATCGGGCGGATTGGGAACGATTATCCATATTCCTGAACGCGACGGTATCTTCAATGGTTTGCTTCTGCTCGAAATGATGGCGACCCGTAAAAAATCGCTCAAACAACTCTGTGACGAACTCGATACAGAATTTGGGACACATCGCTTCCTTCGTCGTGATGTGACGGTTACTGAAGCACAAAAAAGAGCAATATTGAATGCCTGCAAAAAAAATCCGACCAAAATCGGTCGTTTCAATGTCAGTTCAATCAATACTCGCGACGGGTATAAATTCCAATTGGAAACCGGCTGGCTTCTTATCCGAGCATCGGGTACAGAACCGCTTATTCGATTCTATTCCGAAGCTGAATCTCTCTCTAAGGTAAATGAAATACTTGATGAAGGAATGAAGCTGCATTAAGAATGTAGATAGATTTTTTAATGAAAAGCCCTGCAATTTGCAGGGCTTTTTGTTTTTGAAGGGTTTCACAACATACTAACTGATGTTACACAACAATTAATGTATTGAGTTTCTTCCCTAGTCAAGTCAGGTGCTACACCTGACT
>CAZGNO010000057.1:0-22572 GCA_964527785.1 uncultured Chitinophagaceae bacterium | reverse complement strand
AATGACAGAAGGCAACTGTCTTATTTTTTATGTCATTGCATTATTTTGTAGGCGGATCGGCGACTATCTGGAACTCTGAATGACAAACAAGCTCAAGTCACACAGAACCCGTCGTTGTTCAATTACTTGCCAAATGTTAATCGAGACGATTATTTTTTGTCTCAACACTTACTATTTTTTTAAACAATACAATTACATAACTGCAATAAACACATTACATGATACAAGTTGAAAATCTTTGGAAAAGTTTTGGAAAAAATGAAATTTTGAAGGGTATTAATTGGCAGCAGCGTAAGGGTGAGCTTGCCGTTATTATTGGTCCGAGCGGTTGCGGGAAAAGTACATTCCTCAGATGCCTGAACCAACTCGAATCATTCGATGTGGGTAAAATAAATATTGCAGGAATATCGCTCGAACATACCAAAGACCGTAAGCATACTAAAGATGAACGCCAAAGAATCCTCAGTTTGCGACGCCGTATCGGAATGGTATTCCAAAGTTTCAATCTGTTTCCTCATCTTACAGCTCTCGAAAATATTACGGTCGCTCCAATGACAATTAAAAACAAACCGAAGGATGAAGCAGAAGAATTTGCAATGGGACTTCTGCGTAAAGTAGGGCTTGCCGAACACAGCAAACATTACCCTTCGCAGCTTTCCGGAGGACAAAGCCAGCGTGTAGCTATTGCCCGTGCCCTTGCAATGGAACCTGATGTAATGCTCTTTGACGAACCGACCTCTGCTCTCGATCCTCAACTCGTGGACGAAGTTCTAAATGTAATGAAGAATCTCGCAGACGAAGGAATGACTATGGTGGTTGTCACCCACGAAATGCGATTTGCGCGTGAGGTTAGTGATACGATTGCAGTATTTAATCAAGGAAATATCGAAGAAATAGCAACACCCGAAAAAATATTCACTCAACCGGAAAGCCCGATGACCAGAGAATTTTTGAAGAAGTATTTATAGTTTTCAGCTAAAACATAGCCCACGGTTTCAACCGTGGGTGTGGATAGTAATTTCCTGCATTAACACCATAGCCCACGGTTTCAACTATGTGTGAGTTTGAGGAATCGTAAGGAGACTGAGTAATTGATCTGCAGCAAACGTAGGGAGAATCTTTCCATCGAGAATTTGCTGTTCAATTATCGGCAATTGTTCTTTTATAGGCGGGTAATGATAGAAAATCTCTCTAAATCCTTGCTCCAAGAGAGTATGTAACCAATGCTTGTTTTGCCTTGCACGTAACGAAACGAATGCATTTGCAGCCATGCTGCCCTCGAAGTACTGTTTACAGCATTGCCATACTTCATTTATTCCTCTATTTTCTACTGCACTTGATGTTAAGGTTCTTGGCGACCAATGCTCATATTTGGGACGAAGAAGTTTGGTTGATGCTTGAATCTGTGCTTTAGCCAGATTAGCGAGTTGTGCAGTTGTACCATCAGCTTTTGTAACGACAAATACGTCTGTTATTTCCATAATCCCGCGTTTAATTCCTTGCAGTTCATCACCTGCGTTCGGCAGCATCAATGCCATAAACATATCCACCATACTCTCCACTTCGGTTTCGGATTGCCCTACGCCTACCGTCTCGACAATAATCACATCAAATCCCGCAGCTTCGCAGAGGAGCATCACTTCACGTGTACTCGAATTAACACCACCGAGAGTTCCTCCTGACGGTGCTGGACGAATAAACGCATCATTGTGGTTGGATAATTTATTCATCCGTGTTTTATCACCTAATATACTGCCTCCGGAACGTTGACTGCTTGGGTCAATTGTAATTACAGCAATACGGTGTCCTTCTGCAATAATTGTCAGCCCTAACGTTTCAATCAACGTACTTTTACCTACGCCCGGCGCACCTGTAATACCGATTCTCCACGACTTCCCTGTATGAGGAAGGAGCATCGAGAGAAGTTTGTGAGCATTTACCCTGTCTTGGGGAAGAGTACTTTCAATCAGAGAGATAGCTTTGGCTAGCAAACGCCGGTCGCAGGAGCGTATTCCGTCGTAGAGTATTTCGATAGGATAGGTCATCATAAAAACACCATAACTAGCCATAACTAAACTAAAATTCTATCTGAGATGAATACAGAACTAATTACGGTTGTATTTTCCTCACAGATTTTTTTCCGTTGAAAAGCTCTATTTGTTTAATATCAGGTGCAGCAACAATCATCCAAGAACTTTGTGAAAGATAGCCGCCGCCGTATTGAAATTCATGCCTGCGACTTTTCCCGTTGCTCATTCTGATAATTGCATGAGTCAAGTGTTTTGTTTTAGGAAACGTAAGAAGCTGTGTCTTCTTTGGATATTCTCGTTTGAATACTTGAACAGTAGTATTATTATTCCCAACAAGAGCAAGAACTGCATTGGATTTGCCCGAACGAATAAGTGACAAACTGCGGGCATCCCTTGGAGTATAAAATCCGCTTTCAGAAATCGAAACATCGGTAAAATTTCCTTTACCATCTCCACTTAGCAACAGCCCTTTGCCTGAATCGTATCGGAAAATCTCCATATCGGGACCATAAAAATTACCGACTAGAAGAATGTCAAGATTACCATCACCGTCATAATCCTCAACAGCAGTAGAAAACACAGGTGAAACCTGCGCCATTGTAGGGAGTGGTTTTGCAGTAAAAGTACCATTGCCATGATTCTCAATTATCATACTACGAAACTCGGTTGCTTGAAAATGAACAGCACCTGCTACCGCTTGTGGGGGGAATATATCATTGAATGTTGCATCGGCATACGCATGAAAGGTTTGGTAACGCATATTAAGTGAAGGCATTTGGTTCATCATTGCCTGTTTCATACGTACAGGATATTTTTTGCCTTTCTCAAAATATGTCATTATCAAATCAACACTTCCGTTTGCATCGTAATCTTTGGCAAAGAGTTCAATCGGAAATTCCGGCGTGGCTTTATACCGGGAATTCAACCCAAGATTTCCAATCACATAATCCATATCTCCATCGTTATCAAAATCACCCGAACTAATGGAATTCCACCAACCGGTCATCGAAGCAATTCCGCTTTTACCTGTTACATTTGTAAATTTGCCGTTGTTGTTTTGATAGAACATCACCGGCGACCAGTCGCCTACAAGAATAAGGTCCGGGTCACTATCATTATCAAAATCTGTCCAGAGTGCAGCACTAATCAAACCGGGGGTTTGTAATTCCGGAGCAATATCGGGGGTAACATCCGTAAATTTACCCTTATCATTTCGAAGTATGTAGCTGCGAGGCAGTATTGAGTATTGTCCCGGAGTATTACGTCCCGCTACAAACAGGTCAATATCACCGTCCGAATCATAATCGGCACCAAGAACACACGAACCGCTCGAAAACATTTCGGGTAGAAATATTTTTGTAAAATTCCCTTTCCCGTCATTGATATACATCCGATCAAGCATTGCATATTTATCATCTACAGCAATTTCATTCCCGCCGCTCACTACATACAAATCCAAATCGCCGTCACCATCAGCATCAAAAAGCAATGCTCCTATATCTTCGGGCATAGCATCAAAATCAAGTGCGGGCTGCTCAGTACGTTTGAACGTACCGTCAGTATTTTGCACAAAGATTGCTCCTGCTTGGTCTTGCGCACCGCCTATAAAAACATCATCCATTCCGTCTCCATTAACATCTCCTGAGGCAAGTCCGGGTCCCAAAATCGAAAGCCGGTTCGGCAGGAGCCGCTCTTGGTTAAAATCATCATACGGATTTTCGACGTGCGAGTACTTTAAGTATCTCTCCACCGGCAATTCTTCAAACATCGGCTTACTCGAAAATTCAGATTTCTGAGGGTTGGATCGCGGTGAGGGTTGTGCAACAAGAGAATTACTCCTAATAGCAGATAGGACAAAAGCGATACAGAAAAAATATGTAAACATGGGAGTACGATTATTTATTTTCACGAATAGTCAGAAGTTGGTTTACCGGAATATTCCGTAATGTTTGAGTTTTGCCGCTTGCCCAACGGACAGTCAGTTCTTCTATTACTCTATCTTTACCGACACCAAAATGCATAATCGGTTCAACACTCGACAGGAACCCTCGTGTCAGCATCAAATCCTGCATTTGGTTTGTATTTTTTTGCCGAATCGAAACCCGTGCACCGATTCCATACGTATTATGACCATTGCCGATTAATCGCACACGAAGATAATTCCCTTGTTTCCGCTCGGAGGTTAGGTTATTATAAATAAATGCGACCGAATCAATGTTATTAATAATGATTTCCAAGTCACCGTCATTGTCCAAATCTGCAAATACAGCCCCGTTTGAATTTACTTTTTGATTCATCCCCCACTGCTTGTTCATAGGAACAAATGTCAAATCCCGATTGTTACGGAAAACATAATTTTCAAGAAGTGTTGTCGGCATTTTATCGAGAAGCTCCAACGACGGTTTCGGGGATTTCATGGCTCGGTTAAAATCCTGGTCGTCCATATCCCGTTTTATCCCATTTGTTATATAGAAATCTTTGAAGCCGTCATTATCCAAATCCACGAATAAGCACGCCCAACTCCAATCAGTTTCGGCAACACCTGAAACATAACAAATATCACTGAATGTCCCGTTCCCTCGATTTAGCTGGAGAGTATTGCGCATCAATTGCATTGAGTCCAAATTAGAACTGTAATTGGACATACTCAGAAGCTGCGTCATTTTCCGTTTATGGTTGGGAGGAAACATATCCATTGCAGCTATATCAGGCAACCCGTCATTGTTAAAGTCGGCAATATCACTTCCCATCCCGAACAAACTCGTATTTGAAAGAGCATCCTTCGTGGCATTACGGAATGTTCCGTTCCTGTTATTATAATAGAGAATATCGCGCACTTCAAAGTCGTTTGTGATATATAAATCAATCCATCCGTCGCCGTTCAAGTCGCCTGCGCTCACACTCAGTCCGTAGCCAATATCTCGGATTCCCGCTGAGTCCGACACATCGGTAAACGTAGAGTTCCCATTATTACGGAACAGCTTATCGCTGTCACCTGGTTTGCGAAATTCATTGCGCAACGGACCGTTCATCACCAAATACATATCCAAATCACCGTCGTTATCATAATCAAAAAACAATGCTTGCAGCGAAGTGCCTGTAACTGCCAAATTAAATTCACTTGCGCGGTCGGAAAATGTATTATTTCCATTATTGATATACAGAATATTTGGATAATTGAATTTACACACGTACATATCCAAATCACCATCGCCGTCTACATCCGCCATCGAAATACCGTTAGTAATACCGGCGGCTCTCGACACACCTGCTTTTTCGGAAATATCTTCAAATTTCATCCTGCCCTTGTTCAGATACAATTTATTGGGAATCTGCGTACCGCCTAAATAAATATCGGGCAAGCCGTCGCTGTTAATATCACCGACGGCAACTCCGCCTCCATTATAGGCATACACATATTTGTGAATATTAAAAGTATCGGTTTCCGTAATGTAGTTTGCAAAATCAACACCGGTCTTATCTGCTTGCAATAACTGAAACAAAGGAAGTTCTTGCCCCTGTGAGAAGCAAGAGTGAAATTCAATGAATAGTATGGTAGTGAGAAGAAGTAATCGCATGAATTCAAAATTATGAAAAGATTAAGTGCGAATTTAGTCATTGCTCACGTAGCGAGCAAACCGTAATTTTGCTTTTGTACATTTTATCAGTTTTTTTTTGAAAAGATTTTTCAACAACCGTATGTTTCTCAGAACTGTTTTGTCTATATCATGTATAAGTTTGCTTATTATCGGCTGTGCCGAGCAAACTTCCGTGCCGATTGCAAATCTGCGCCCAGAGACCCATCTTGCCATAGATACCGTCACTACAGAGCAAAGCAGCCGCCTTCATATCAACTGGAGGGGCGATGACGCAGACGGGTTTGTCGTAGGGTTTGTGGCTTCGTTCGATAGGGTGAATTGGTTTTTTACACGAAAATACGATTCACTTTTTTCACTGAGAATAGAAAATAACGATACAAGCTATGTGTTTTCTATTGCGGCGGTAGATAATTCCCTCAAAAAATATCCGGCAGAAGGCGCATCAGTTGCATACTCCGATGCAAACAGTAATGGACACTACGACGACGGTGAAGTATTTATCGGCTTGGAGGGTGCAACCGACCCAACTCCTGCCGGAACGGGCTTCCCTATCCGCAATACCTCGCCTGTTGTTTTTTGGGGCACGGATACCAGTGCAAATTCATCAAAGCTCGTCCAACTTCCTGACACCACCTTCACATTTGCTACGTTTCAATTTGGTGCAAGTGATTTGGACGGCAACGAAACAATCGCCTATTTTGAATATACCCTTAATGATACTTCCTCAACACAGTGGCATAAAATCCCTGCATCTCAGATATACCTCAATATCACAGCCGACAGTGGTTTGATTCCCAACGCCGACAACGCGCTCTATATCCGAGCCGTTGATATCGGCGAACTTCGCAGCAAGAACCTGCGCTATCCCGGTGAAGGCAAAACATGGTTTGTACGTAAACCCAAAGGAACAATACTCCTTGTAAAAGATAACGGCTCGACCGACGCTGATAAATTTTACTATTCTGCAATGGATAAAATCGAAGGTGGCAAATTTGCAGGGAAATATGATGTTCTCGACCTCCGCACAGGCGCAAAAGGACGGAACGTTCCGCCGTTTATCAATCCGATGTTTATCGAAACATTGAAGTTGTTTGGTACAGTGATTTGGTATGGCGATTCACAGGCATCATTCGCGCTTGCCCAAGGAGGATTACCGGAATATATCCGTAGCGGCGGTCATGCACTGTTTGCCTCCGAACTTCCTAATCCTACTTCCATTGATATTCAAACGGCTCTCATAGATTTTGCGGCAGTGGACAGTGTAAGCACACTCGAAATAACGACAAGCCCGCTCGACATCAAAAACGGTACGGAAATCGAAGCGGATGTATCCGGGAGCGGTGTGAAATACGCCCATTTAATCAAAGAATCAAATTCCGTTACACCGCACACACTATTCCCTAAAATTACTTCAACGCCTCTCTTTCGCCTTCCTACGAGCACGAAATGGGCAGGAAATCCCATTGTCGGGGTGCGAAGCGAAGACCGTAGAATGATTTTCCTCAATCTTCCGCTTCATTATTTAAATAAAAATCAAACTGCGGAGAATTTCCTTCGCTCGGTACTCATCGAAGAATTTGGACTATGACTACGCAAACCAACGAAAAACCCCTTATCCTGTCAATCGAAACTTCCGGCTTAACCTGCGGCGTAGCCCTGTCGCTCGGCGGACAGCTTCTGGCTGAGTACTCACTTTTCGGGAATAACCTTCACGACAGATTACTAGCCGAATTGTGCAGAAGAGTAATGACCGATTGCGGCAAATCATTCGACGAGCTATCGGCAGTAGCGGTTTCGGCAGGACCGGGTTCATTTACCGGACTAAGGATTGGGGTTAGCGTAGCAAAAGGATTGTGCTTCGGTACATCGGTGCGGTGCATTGCAGTCCCTACCCTTTCCGCGTTTGCGTGTGCAGCAACGGAATATGCGGCTTCGCTTGGGGTTAATGAAATTATAGCGGTTGTACCGTCCAATCAAAATAATATTTTCATTCAGCGGTTTGATGCTTTGGGAACGCCTGTAAGTGAGATTGAAGTGGTAGAACCAACCGAAGTACAAACATATCTTTCAGACAAGGTCATCCTTTGCGGTACGGCTGCGGCAGACTTCCACACTGACGCTGCTCACCGGCTTTCGGGGCTTAATCGCCTTACACCGCGCTTTATAGCACGTTTGGCTGCATTACTGTATGCCGATGGAAAATGTGTTGAGCCGGAAGGGTTTGTTCCGATTTATGCGCAGGAATTTCAGGTAAGGAACACTCCGCCGAAGCAAAAAGGACTTACAGAACCTTCGGAACTTTGAAAAACGATTCGTTGCGTTTCGGTGCATTGCGCAGCACTTCCTCAAGCGGAAGCGAGGGCTTTACCACATCTTCACGAAATATATTCTCAGCTTGCGAAATATGCGTGAGCGGCTCGATACCGTCAAGGTCAAGCTCTTCGATCGTTTGGATATACGATAGGATATGCTGAAACTGTTCGGCGAATTGCTCTGTCTCTTCTTTTGTAAATTTCAGACGTGCAAGTTCGGCTACGTATTCTACTGTTTCGATTGGATTCATGGGTATTCTATTTCTATACTACAAATTAACACTGTAAAATTACGGAAAAAAGTGATAAGGGCAAGCGGTGAGGATTTCCAAAACCGCAATAGGTTTACCTTGTGCCGTTTTATGGTTATGTTTGTCTCAAAACTATGTATCGAAACTCATATAGTTAATTTCGAGACATAATTTTGAGACAAACTCATAGTGTGTCTATTAGCTGTCTATTTATGTCACGGATTTTGTTCCGAAACTTTGTTCCATAATTATACTATGTAGTTTCGGAACATAATTTCGGAACAAACTACTGCTATAAAAGCTCCTTGGGAGCGACATAGTAATAGTATAACGATGCACAGAATATGAGGAAACTCCGGTAGGAGTGATATATTCTATGTCGCTCCTAACGGAGCTTTGTCGTTTTTGTGGGTTGCATTTCTATTGCTATGAATCCCCTGACGGGGAAATTAAAATCAATGTCTCAAAACTTTGTCTCGAAATTATATGTATGAGTTTCGAGGCATAATTTCGAGACAAACTCACAATGTGTCTATTAGCTGTCTATTTATGTCACGGATTTTGTTCCGAAACTTTGTTCCATAATTATACAATATAGTTTCGGAACATAATTTCGGAACAAACTATTGACGTGAAACGCAATTCGGAGAAATGGGAGGGAAAATGTCCCAAAACTCATACATATAACTTTGGGACATAGTCCTTCACTTTCCCAGATAGGGGATTAATAGCAATAGAAATGTAGTTCAAGAACATGACAAAGCCCAGCTAGGAGCGATACTGAAATTTAGACCTTTTGATGATTTGGGTATTTAAATTAATTAGAGTAAATTGTATAAAAAAGTCCTTATGCACCGTATTTGGTAAGATAGGGATGTAAAATTAATCCTTACAAGCAAGTTATATGCAATGCTTCGGGACAACCCGAAACTAGCTATAAGAAAACTAACACAATTAATAATTTTCCTGAAATAGAAAAACAAACCAATGCAGTCCAAATATTTATACCACATTATTTTTTTACTCTCATTTTCCATATTTCTTTTGGGTTGCAAGCATTTACCCTCAGGGCTTACAAGTCGTTCTTATAAAAATGTATTAGCTATAAAAAATGTGAATGTTATCACGATGACTTCCGATTCTAATATATTGACCAATGTTACAGTGATAATTAAAGATGGGAAAATCATTTCCCTGAATGCGACTATCCCTGATAGTGCTGAGATTATTGATGGTAAAGGGAAATGGCTTATTCCAGGACTTATAGATATGCACGTTCATGTACCAACTGACGGTCATTTTAATACAACTTATCCAACTCGTGCTGCTGCGATTTTCACACATACTCAAGATGTAATGACACCTTTTGTTGCCAGTGGTATTACAACAATATTTGAACTTAATGCTAAGGCAGGACACTTCGGTCAAAGAAATGAAATTTTAAGAGGAGATGTAGTTGGTCCTCGTATGGCATTGGCAGCATTAATAAACGGTGGAGAAGAATCCGGCAGAACAGCAAATACACCAAGCGATGGTCGTCAAATAGTTCGAGTTGCTAAGGCTGAAGGATATGAGTTTATTAAAGTGTATTCGCAACTTAACATTGAAACTTATAAGGCAATTGTTTATGAAGCAGATAAACAAGGAATGAAAGTCATTGGACATATTCCAAATGTGTTTCAAGGGAAAATAGAAGAAGCATTTGTGCCTCATTTTGGGATGGTTGCTCATGCCGAAGAGTTTGCTAAACATTCCAATGATTATAGCGTAGGTGATGCACAGCGTTTTGCGAAACTTGCTAAGGCAAACGAAACCTGGCTGACACCAACCTTAATAGTAATTGTGAGGATAGCCGAACAAACACGAACACTTGATAGCATTACTAATCTTGAGAGTTTTCAATATGTACATCCTCTTTTGCAAAGTAAGTGGATTACAGCAAACAGAAACTACCAAGGGACAAATTCAGAACGTGTTGCCCGTATTGAAAAAATGATTGAATTCAACAAGCTCTTAATAAAAGTTTTTAAAGAAGCAGGAATTCCGATTGTTGCCGGAACAGATGCAGGGTCGTCAGGTGTGATTTGGGGGTTTTCGCTTCATGATGAACTTCAACTTTTAGTTGAAGCCGGCTTAACACCTAAAGAAGCGTTAACATCAGCTACTCGATTACCTGCCATTTGGCTTGGCATTGACAGTAAAATAGGAACTATCGAAGCCGGCAAGTTTGCTGACCTTATTTTACTTGATTCGAATCCTTTAGAAGACATTAGAAATACGCGAAAAATTGCCGGAGTATTTATCAATGGTCTATGGCTTGACAAAATTAAAATTAACACAATGCTTTCAGACCTTTCAAAACGAAATGCTCTATATAAGAGCAAGTATGAATGGAAAAAAAGAGAGGAGTATTAAATAAAAAAACATTATAGTCAAGCATTTTGAAGTTTGTATCTCGATTCCTTACCTTCCCGTCCTTACATCAGCATCACTCAATTTAATAAATATCCCCACGCGGCGTTTGCGTTCATCCTCGTGTTCCTGGTCGTCAATTCCCTTGCCCGCAGCTTGCCAGCGAATTGAAGAAGCAAACTTACCATAGAGCGGGTTCTTCTCGAGTTTGTTTTGGAGGTATTTTACTGTGTAATACGCCCGCAGTTCGGAAAGCAGTTCATTCGTCATTTTCTCACCGCGGCGAATATGTATGTTCAACGCTTCGCTGTCAATCTCATCGCCCACATACCGCGCCTGACCGTAAATACCGCGCGGGTCGGCATATCCCTCAACGTTTACCTCGACTGTTTTGCCTCCCTCTCTGCACGGGTTGTATTCGAGCATATCAAACCGCTGAACGATAAACTGATATGCTTCTTCGAGCGCGCTGTCCACCAAAATTGCATAGTCGTCATACTCTGCGCCCGGCTTTGAAATGTACCGTGACGAATCATTATTCCCAATTAAATTATAGGAGAATTTCAATCGCAAGTCACTCAAGTTCTCAGGTGTATTCGGTATGTAATACCCGCTTACAAAAAACGGGATGGTGTATTTATTTGTATCCAGCATAAAGCTAAATGCCGATTCTGCCACTGCAAAATTCAGATTCATCATCACCGCACTTGTCTCGGAACAGAGCGTCGTAACACGCTGTTCGTATTTACCCGGTACACATGGTGCAGTATAGCGCACAAGCAAATTCTTTCTAGCCGGAACAGGTAATTGAAATATCCCGTCGTCGCCCACCGCCGAACTCGACACCACCGCTCCAAAATCGTCAATTGCCTCTATTTTCCCTGCCAGCGGAAGATGCTTTTCTGCTGCGGCTTGTATCCCCCCTTTGATAATCACCGGACCGCAGAGCTGAAACGCATACAAGTCAAACCCGCCGCAACCGCCCTTACGGTTGGATGCCAGCATGAGCGAATCGCCCCACCACGACGGACTGATGTCGTCATCATCCGAATTTATCGGCGGGGGCATTGATTTCGGAACTGCCCAGCCGGATTCGGCTTTGCTTGCCGACACTATATCATAGTCTTTTCCTTCACTTACGGATTTGGTGGAATAGTAAAGTGTGCCGTCAGGAGCGATATACGGGGAAAATTCATCAAACTGGGAATTAAACGTACTGCCCAAATTTTCGGGCTTTGACCAGCTTCTGTCACTCATTCGCTTGCATATATACAGGTCTATTCCGCCCAATCCGCCCGCTCTGTCAGACGCAAAGAGCAAGTACGAACCGTCGGGTGAAATGGTCGGCTGGTCGTCCCATGTCGGGGAATTAATGTTGTTGTCGAGCGGTTGCGGTCTCGACCATTCACCGCCTGCACGGCGAATAGATGTAAATATATTGACATCCGTCTTTATCCCCGTGCCTGTGCGCACTGCAAAATATGCTTCGGATGCTTTTGTTATAGGGTTTGTATAGAAGGTCGGGTAGCCGCTGTTTGCAAGTTCATTCATCGGAAAATTCTTTGCTAGGACAGGCATAGTGAAATATCTCTTGCGGAAATCTGAAATCAGCACAGCTTCGTCATTTGGGGTTTTACTCATTTGGCGTTCACGGTTGGTAGAACTGATAAGCAGTGCTGACCTTCCAAACTGCACGGGCGCAAATTCATCGGCTGATGAATTGACTATAGAACCCAAATTTCCTTCTGCAGGTTCGGAAGCACAATGCTTCACACCCGAACACGCCCCGATGAGCGTAGCGGTTGCTATACCGCACAGACAATATAAGAACAAGCGGGCAGATATACTGTTGAAGCAATTATTCATTCATTTCCTTTATAATTTTGCAGTCATTGAGTCCGAAAATACCAAAAGTTCGGCGGACTTCGGTAATTTTGTATTATAATACCTAATCTTTTCGGCTATTAATGAATATTCCTAATAGAAAATAATGAAACCACGCATTGCTATTATCTTTACAGGCGGTACGATTGCTATGAAACTTGATGTAGGGTTCGGGGGAATCGTCCCTTCGCTCTCTGCTACACAAATACTGGATGCAGTTCCGCTCCTTGATGAACTGGCTGATATTGAAGCGTATGAATTTGGACGGTATCCGGGTCCGCACGTCACTCCCGACCTGATGCTCAAGCTCTCTCAAATTGCAGAAAACTTTGCTAAACGTGATGACATTGACGGTATTATCGTCACCCATGGCACGGATACTCTCGAAGAGACCGCGTTCTTTCTGGACTGCACAGTAAAGACCGACAAGCCGATTGTAGTAGTCGGTGCAATGCGTAATTCGAGTGAACCGGATTGGGACGGACCTCGCAATCTCCGTGATGCCATTCTTATTGCCGGTAACACCGGTTTTCGCGGGATGGGGACACTTGTGTGCTTATCGGACGTAATCAACGCTGCCAGTGAAGTCTCCAAGACCGACACGAACGAACTCAACACATTCGCCAGCTTTGATTTCGGACCTGTCGCGCGGATTATCAATCAAAAAATTAGTATATACCGTAATCCTTTGCATCGTGAACAGTTTTCGGTAACGTCGCTTCCCGCGTTTGTACCTTTATTCAAATGTTATGCAGGGATGGACGGCGAATTGGTACGGATGTCTATAGAACGAGGAGCATGCGGGATTGTTATCGAGGCGTTTGGCGTGGGTAATGTACCTCCGCCTGTCTATTATGCCCTGCTGGAAGCGGTTGAGAAAGGGATACCGGTTGTGCTGGTCTCACGCTGTCCTGTTGGTCGGATTGAGCATGTGTATGCATATGAAGGAGCGGGCAAAGGTCTCTATGATGCCGGTGTTATCTTTGCAGATTATCTGAACGGACAGAAAGCACGGATTAAATTGATGGTGGCTCTTGGAGCAGGATATTCATTGGAGCAGATTCGGGGTTCGTTTGAGTGGGCGGAGTGATTGGATTAATACCTACAGAATTTTAGGTCAGGACGGTTAAATACCGCCGTGCATTAGTTGGTTATAATTTAGACCTTTCAAGATTCTAACGATTCAAATGACTCGTCAATGAATCCGAAGGATTCAAATATTTATAGAACAATCAAACCTAACCCTAATACGACCCCGACGGGGTCGAACAATCAAACGGTATATTGTTGCTATAAACATTTAATCCCTTTCGGGATTATGAAGAAATGTTTTAAAACCAATCATTTTATGTCAGGTCGGTTGTTACAACACCTTCCTTCTAAGCGTATATACGGAAAGGCAGTTGTAACAACTGCCCTGACTTTGTAGTTTTTTTATTTTTATAACTTGGCTATGAACGGCGGTAAACAACCGACATGACACTAAAAAACTAGCTTGCTAATTTCATTACGAATCTTCTATTTTCCAAAACGCTTATTCTGTAACAGCGTATTATCGGTAAGAGAGTTGAGGAATGCGATAATGTCCTTTTTCTCTGTATCAGTAAGATATAGCGGATGTATCCGGCTGTCTTTATTCATAAAATCCTTGCCACCGGAATTATAATGTTCAATTACAGCTTCGAGGGTAGGAATATGCCCGTCGTGTTCATACGGGGCAGTAAGCGCAATATTACGGAGCGACGGGGTTTTGAATTTGCCGACATCAGCAGATGTTTTTGTAACATCGAACCGCCCTTTGTCGAAATAATGCGTAAACAAACCTGTGCTGTGAAATTTATCGTCGGTAAAATTATGTCCTGAATGACATTCGGCACACTGCGTTCTTGCACTAAAAAATAAATCTTTGCCTCGCTTTTCGGAATCATTGAGCGCACCGGTATTACCATTATTGAATTCATCATACCGCGACGAACCCGACAGTACTGTTCGTACAAAAGTAGCTATCGCTTTCATTGCCAGCCGTGTAGTGGGTTTAGTTCCATTACCGAATGCTTTGGCAAATTCAACAGCATAAGCTGAATCTTGTTGTAAGCGCACATCAATGACCGGTTCAACCGCTCGCATTTCAGCAGGATTGGTTGCGGCTGCAAGTGCCTGCTCTTCGATGGTGGCAGAACGTCCGTCCCAAAACAGCCGTGAAGCATACGCAGCATTAACGATAGTCGGTGAATTGCGATTGCCAAGCTCACCATTCACACCTCGGCTCACTTCTTTCCCGTCTGTAAACGCAAGTTCTTGCTTGTGGCAGCTTGCACATGCTACCGTTTTGTCGGATGAGAGGAGCGAATCATAGAATAATTTGCGACCCAGCTCAATTTTATCGGCATTCACAGGGTTATCGGCAGGAAAAACCGGTTCTGGGAAACCTTTGGGTACGGTGAAAAGCGGGTCTTTAGCCGGTTCGACATTTGCAGGGCATCCGGTAAGTGCCAAAGCAAGTATAGAAAACGCACCGCACAGTAGTATATCTGTACGCCTGTTTGTACGCTTATGGGCTGGTAAAAATTTCATACGATTCTCCATTCACGGAAGAACTACAGTTGGTTTTTCATCTTGTTGAATTTATCTTTGAATTCTTGCGCTTCACGTCCTTTTAGTCCTGCTGCTGCAAGTTGTTCGTCGCTAGGCAATTCACCGAGCATTGCCGAGATTGCTTTGGCTTCGAGACGTGAAAGTTTTAGGGAATGAAGGGAATAATCCTCGAATGCTTCCCATGCTACAGGCACAATCTCCTTTACAATACTGGCTATTGCTTCGCCATAGACGCGAATCTCGTGTTGTGCGTGTGGGTCAATGCGCAATTTAAGAAAATGCAAGAGATTATGAAGGTCAATTTTCCAATACCACTCCGTATAATTTGATACCGGAAGATTTATACGGGCGATTTCACGCGCTACGCCCAAATCCAAAAGCTCACGGTATTCAGCATACATTTGGTCTTGCGACGCAGCAAATTTATCTGTTATTGCTTCTGCTTGGTCAGTCGGGAAGGTTTCATCAGAACGACCCTGCTTATTCATTGTGCTTTGCGGGCGAATATTTTCGAGCGACGGTATGTAAAATTCATCTTTCATTTCAGAATAGCGCCCGCTGTATTCATTCACATTGGCTGTACGGTGACGAATCCATTGCCGTGCAACAAAAATCGGCAATTTGACATGAAATTTGAATTCGACCATTTCAAACGGAGTAGTATGCTGATGTCGCAGCAGATAGCGAATAAGACCTCTGTCTTCACTCAGTCGTTTTGTACCCGCACCATACGATACACGGGCAGCTTGGACGATGGAATTATCATCACCCATTACGTCTATCAGGCGGACAAATCCCTTGTCCAGACATTGAATTTCAATCGGATTAATACTCATTGGTAGTTTTTCAGAAGATTTGATAAATGGAGAGTTGCGCACGCAAGAGTTTATGAAAAGTCATCACAAGCGCAGTGTATTCGGGAGTGCAAAATACGAAAAATTTGGGTTAATATAACTCCCCTTTTGATTTTAACCGAGCACGTTTTGTTTCAATCGCTTTTAATTTTGAGGCGACAGCTTCTGCCAGATTAATTCCGCGTGCATTGGAATAATTACAGAGGGCAATCAGAACATCGGCTGCTTCATCTTCAAGCCATTCTTTTTTTATTGATTTGCCCTTCCACTTTTTTTTCTCGAGGTTGGCAAGTTCACCCGCCTCCCCACATAATTCAAGGCAGAAAAATTCCGGTGAACGTGCCTCGAAGCCGGAGTTTTGGTAATTGTCGAATCCTTGTTGAATAGCCGGGAATACAGCTTTGACAGTAGTTATAAGTTTTTCTGAAAGTTCGGATGCTGATTGAGCCATAGATGATGATTGTTTGAATAGTAATTCTGAGAATAAGGGATGATTGATTGGCAAAAATACAATTTTTCTTTGGTTCAAAAGGACAGTTTGATATCAAATATATAAGAATTTACTGACGTAATGCTCAATGAGAATGCATCTTCCAACTCTCAATGAATCAATATCTTAGTTTGGTTTCAGTATTACTGTATAACTTAAAATATTTCTGATTGTTCCTTTGAATGTTTTTGTGCATATTGCATGAATCTTCAAATGCAAAAAAGTTTGGTAACATTTTTACAGCACTCTTGTTAGTGTCTAGAGTTCGCGATAGAGTAATTAACATTTTGGTTCTATGGCAAAAAGTTTATCACATCATACCGACGCAGAGCTTTTCTACCAAATGAAGGAAGAAAAGATGGTTGCCGAGCAAGCATTTGCTGAATTATATGCTCGTCATTCATCTCGCGTGTTTGCATATTGCCGCAGAATTTTAGGTGACCGGGACAGGGCTCAAGATGCTTTTCAAGATACATTCATCAAATTTTATCAAAGCGCACAGCAAGAACGGATAATGACAAATGTTCCCGCTTTTTTATTAAGAATTGCCCGAAACCTTTGTTTGAATGCCCAACGAACCAAACACCAAACCGTTCAATTTGAGGATTTTCATGCCTCAATGAGCGACGAATCAGCAGAGAAAACCGAATTACTCAAACTTATTACAACAGCACTCGAACTTTTGCCGGATGACTACCGCGAATCATTTGTTCTTCGTGAATATGACGGTCTTTCCTATCAGGAAATTTGTGAAGTTACAAACTCTTCGATGGCTACTGTAAAAATCCGGCTCTTTCGAGCTAAACAAAAAATCAGAGAAATACTGGCTCCCTATTTAGCAGATTTGGCAAAATAACTTTTAGAATCAATTGAAATTGAAATAGCTCTACATTTTTAGACTTTACTTTTATGAATAACCAAAATACATCCGATTTGCTCCATGCGTTTCTTGACGGAGAACTAGAACAGGCGCACGAGCAACCATTATTCCAGGAACTAGCTTCGAGCGGCGAATTGCGCAATGAAATGCGTGAATTGCTTGCCATGCGCTCGGCAGTTCAACAAGACATAGAGGCGTTCACTCCGCCACCTATGGCTACAAGCAATATATTCAGCACACTCGGCTTCACACTTCCTGCAGCAGGTACTGCTACTTTAGGCGAAACAATTCCTTCTGCCATCGGAGCATCGAGTACTGCTGCTACTTCATGGTGGAGTAAGATGTGGCTTCCGTCGGCTGCCGCATTTATCGGTGCCGGCATTACATTCTGGCTGTTGAACTGGGGCTATGATTCTAATCTGAATGCAATGGCTTCGGCTCATGCACAAGAAATACAGAAGATTCGCAATGAAGCAAATGCCCAGCTTTCTGCACAGGCAAACTCATTCCGCAACCAGCAACAGAATGACGAACCAAAGGTCATCATTCGCACCGAAAAAGTGTATGTTCCCAAAGTTGAATACCGCTACCTGGATAATGCAGAGCAGTCAAACAACGCTCAATTACACATACCGAATACAACTTCAAACGATAACCCGAAAGAAGAATCGGCTTCGCTTGCAACTGTAAATGAAAGACAACCATTATTTGCACAGTATTATTCATCCGGTACAAGCAATATGTTTCACAAACAGTCTTCGTCATATTTTGCTTCTCCGATTGCTCAGGATAATACACTTGTTGATTCTCACGACGCCTTAACAGGTGAAATAATTGAAAGTAAGTTCTTACCAAAAGACGAACCGTATTATCAGAGTTGGTCTGTAAAACTTGGCGGGGTGGCATCTACTTTTGCTTCCACTCCTACTCCCACGTTAGATGCACCGAGCGCAACGTTTAATGACTTAAATGTTCAACTCATGTATTCAGTCCGTGAAGATTTATCGTTCGGTGTTAAGTTTGGACGTGAAGCATTTCCTTTACATTACAACGGTGTAATCTCAGGTCATAACATTACAAGAGATCAATATTCATCTGTTTATTGGGGTGGCTTATCTGCTCAGTATCAACCGGAAGGTTTATCTTTTTTTGGTGGAATGCAACCCTATATTTCTCTTTTCGGCGGTGCATCGGAAATTGGAACTCTTTTCCGCAGCGAACTTGGGTTGCAATACCCTTTGTCTTCTCGATTCAGCATCTCCGCAGGATATGACATAAGCGGTCTTTTCTATCAATTTCAGGACAAGGGTTTTACCACTGTGAAAACAGGGTTAAATTCAGGCATTATAATTCACTTCTAAAGATTTTATTATGAAATTCATTCGATTCGTGTATCTTTTTTCCATGTTTTGCATTATTGTAGCTATATTCAATTCATGCAAAAGTCCAATGGACATAGATGACGGTAAAGTAATTGAAACTGTTGAGCCGGCACCTCCCTTTTTTGTGAAAGTTGTAGCAGACGAAGGTAATGGTACCCATTATATTAACGGCTATACAAGAGGTTGGATGATTGACGGACAACAGTACAAATCTACGGCAGGTGTCAAAATTGACACATCAGGCAGTGTTCATCGTATTTGGATTTCCGGTCAATGCTTTACTAAACCTGATAATATAGTACCCAACAAGAAAGAACTCAGTGCCGTTTTTAGAAGTATTAAATTTAGCTTTGATTCTTTAGCTCTTTCCGAAATCGGGTATGATGTAAACAGCAAACCGGTCGCTACATCCGAGGTTGATTTTTTAATTAAAAGAAGCATCTTAACCACTGTGAACGGGAAAAGAGTCCAGGATACCATATCAGAAAATGTCTCAACTAAACGTGATGGATTTGCGAAAGGGATTGTTACTGCACGGTTTATGCACCTTCCAAACAATCCTATGATTCAATATAAATACCAGGCAGTTTTAGAAATTGCATTCAGTTTAAGTGTAGATTTGGAACGCTTGAACCAAGAATCAACCGAGTATCCGATACGTGGCAGAGTTAGAATGCTTTTTAATTATGGTGAGCTTAGCAAGTAAATGAATTGTATAAAACTTACATATCAGTACTTTTAAATTTTCTTTTTGTTTTTTTTTATTTATCATATTCTCTTAGGAGTAGTTATGAAACGTATGTTCTCATTTTCGACGCAAATGGCAGCCATATTGCTTGCCTTATTTGCTCTGGCTCTACCGGCACAAGCTGCTGCACCGGGCACGCCCAAAAACTTTACCGCAACAGCGGAAGGTAATCCACAATATATCCAGCTAAAGTGGGATGCCAATACTGACTTTGATGCAGCTGAGGGCTATAATATTTATGTTACAATGGGTAAATCGGACAATCTTGATCTATTCAAACTGTACGGTACACAAAGAGAAGGTACAAAATTCTCAATAAAAGATGTCTCTACCGGAACATACACTGTTTTTATCCGTGCATTCAACGCAGACGGCGAAAGTGACCGTACAGATTTCCGATTTGTGGTTATCCAAAAAGCAAACAGTCAGCTCTACGTTAAGTTCAAAACAGAACCAAAACGTACTGCAACTGCCGGCACAGAATATGTATATGAATCAAAAGCTATCGGAAGCACATCAGACGCAAAAATTCTTTATAAACTAGACGGCGGCTATCCTGACGGAATGACCATTGACGTAAACACCGGTGTTGTTCGTTGGACTCCTACCCAAGACGGCATTTTCAAATACACGATTATTGCCTATCTCTCCGATAATCCTGATGTAAAGGCAATGCAAACTGTTGAAGTAAAGGTAGGAGCTTTTCAAAGCGATGCAATTCGTTTTGAAAGCGAAGGAAACCGTACTGCTTCTACAGGTAAACTCTATAATTATCAGCCAAAAGTCGTAACTAATGACCCATCAGTAAAAGTTACTTTCAAACTTGATTATGCTCCAGACGGCATGACAATTGACCAAAACACAGGGCTTATTTCATGGACTCCATCACGTGACGGTGAATATAAAGTTATTATCGTTGCTTATATAGCCGGTACTGACATTAAAGCGGTGCAATCATTTGTAATCAAAGTTGGTGAAGGAAATAGCGGTGGCGACAAAGACGGTATTCGCTTTATTACTAAACCAGTCGAAATCGCGTGCCTTGACAAAGAATATGTTTATGATGCAGAAGCAGTATCGCTTGCAGCATCCCCGCTTGCCATTACCTATAAATTAGCTTTTGGACCTGAAGGTATGACTATTGACGAAAAAACAGGTTTGATTAAATGGACACCCGCAAGAGAAGGCGAATTTAAAGTAGGTATTACAGCGTCGCTCTTAAATTCTCAATTATCGGCAACTCAAAGTTTCGCACTCCGGGTAAAAACAAATTGTGAAACATCTGCTCCTGCGTGTGCTAAAATCGTCGGAAAAGTAGTGGATGAAAACGGTGCACCTGTCAGCGGCTCTATAAAAGCTATACGTCTTGATAAAGATGTAAAAGGCAGTGCATCATTCTCAGGTAAAATTTATGACGGTCAATACAGCATAGGTGTATCAGAAGGTAATTTTGCATTGTTTGTTTCAGGTGATGGATTTGTAGAAGAATGGTACATGGACGCTGTGTCAATAGACAAAGCAACATCAGTCGGCGTTAAATGCGATGAAACAGTTACTGTAGATTTCGCGGTTATGCACCGTGAAAAACCAAAAAATGTTGTAGTTGAAGGTACAGTTACCAATGAGAATGGCGAAGCAATATTCGCAATGGTTGAATTTATTGTTAAAGACCCAAACGGTGCTGATAACAAAGGTATGATGGGAAGATTTGTTGCAAAAACAAATGACAAAGGCGTTTATCGTATCGAAATCCCTGAAAACCTCACCGTTATTGCTCATGCGGTTCCGCTTGGCTCTGATAAATATATTGACCAATATTTCGAGAAGGTTAACAATCCGGAAGAAGCAACCCGTTTGACATTTACACAAAATACAGCCATAAACTTCGTTCTTGCTGCCCGTGCTTCTTATCAAAACGGTTTCGCAGGGCTAGTACGTGATTCTGCATCAGTTGGTATTAATGCTCGTGTTGTCGCATATAGAATTGTTCCTGCTAATAGCACAAAAGAACCAGGTAAATATGAAGCAATTTCTGTTTCTACAAATGAAAAAGGTGAATTTACAGTCAGCAACCTTGTTCCCGGTGATTATTTCCTTTTTGCAATTCCAAAAGAAAAGCAAGGATTTGTTCCCGGCTATTACAAAGCAGCAGATTTCGCAGTTGCTAAATGGCAAGATGCTACACGCATTTCAGTAGGTGAAGTAATGATAGATCAAGTATTTGAAATCATCTTACGTTCGAGCTACGGTATGCGCGGCGGTGCAAAACTTGGTGGAAGAATCTCACACAGAGGCGGAATTGCAAAAGCAGGTGCAGGTGTTCTCGGTGATGCCCCGCTTGCAGGTGCTTATGTTATTGCTTATGATGCCAGCGGTAATATCAGCGATTATATCTTCAGTGATGACCAAGGTGCATATAACCTCAGCGAACTCACAGCAGGAACATTTACGCTTACTACCGACAAACCGGGTTTTGTTTCTATGCAAACAACTGCTACTGTTGACTATGCAAAACTTGCAAATGTACAAGTTGATATAGTTATGGATGCTCAGTCTGTATCGGGTGTTGAAGAAGATGCGGTTGCGGCAGCCGGTGGATTAGTATTCCCTAACCCTGCAACAAATCAAGTAAATGTACGTTTGAATGGCAGTGCAGGAATAGTTACTGTTCGTGTTATCAATACGCTCGGCAGTGAAGTTCTCCGTTTCAATGCAGAGACTTCAGGTGATTCTATCGTATCATTCGATGCTTCAAACTTGCCAAACGGTATGTACACCCTGAACATTCAAAACGGCAACATCCCTGTTTCTGTTCCTCTTACGGTTATTCGCTAAGAAACAAGCGTAATATTACGCGCTCAAATACAAGCCCGAAGATGATTAATTCATCTTCGGGCTTTTTTGTATGTATTCAAAGAATTTTATATAATGCATCAAAACCAAAAAAGAAGTTTGAGTATCTTTTCAGAGAAATGATGCAAATATAGTTTAAGAAGTATTATATACAAGTCAAGTCGGTTGCTACAACCGACTACCTTTACTTGTCATATTTGGTAGTGTTAAGGTCGGTTGTTTACCGTCGTGCATGGATTAGTTATAAAATCAATTATGGGTCAGGTCGGTTGCTACAACCGA
>CAZGNO010000056.1:0-22663 GCA_964527785.1 uncultured Chitinophagaceae bacterium | reverse complement strand
ATAAAGGACTGAACAGCATACTGAGATTCTTCACTAACGTTCAGAATGACAGGAAATATAAAATTAAAATTAATCTGTCCTTTTACTTATCTATAATTTTGAATTAAATACTTTCAGTGCTATGGATACAATACCTGACAAACAATTTACCGTCATACGTTGGACAAAAGCAACCTTTTGGGGTTGGCTGCTGGGCGTTGTTTTTATTCTCATGATTTCATCGTTTCTAGACTCAATAGGAATCGAGGGGATGCAGTTTTATTTGGGTGTAGGAATGGGAGCAGGAGTGGGTTTTGCTCAATGGCTTTCGCTCAAAAAGTATATTCAACTAAATACAAACTGGATTTGGTTTTCTATTCTGGGAATGGGTGTCCCATTTATTATTATTGATTTTATTCCAAACGAAACAATCCCTCACAAGCTCCCGTTCAGTATTCCCCTTGGAGCAATAACCGCCGGATTTCTCCAGTATTTGTTACTAAAAAATCACTTGCAGAAAGCGAATTTATGGATTATCGGGTCATTTATCGGCTGGTCCTTGGGGGTAGCTACTGTCTTTATCATTGACTATACAAACCACCTCAAATCCATAATCTCACTAAATTTAGTTATAGCCCTCGTTAATCTTCTCTTGATTCTTGCAGGTGGGATTATACTCGGAGTAATTTCTGGTAATACTATGAAGAAAATACTAGGATGAATTGCTGCATACAGTGCAGTTAAGCACAAATGTGCAAATCTTCGGAAATGATAATCGTGTTAGCAAAAAAAAATCTAGTTTTTACTATAAACGCAATCAAGAAATTACCGACACGAAATTCTAGAACTGTTAAAACAATATGATACATATGGATTTTACACAGCAATTAATCAGCTACTATAAAGGGGAACGCTTTGAAGCAGTACTTGTAGCTGTTTTCGGATTAATAGCGATTGGCATTGCCATCTCTATGTGGCAGTACCAAAATCAAATGTTGAGAGGGTTATTTTATCCTGTCGCCTTTTTGGCAATCTTTACATTTGTTGTTGGAGTTTTCGGAACATACAATAACACTCAACGGATTGAGAGCTTGCCTTTACAATATGTTAAAACACCTAAAGAATTTGTACATAACGAGTTTGAGAGATTTGAAGGAAAAAATGGAGTAAATACATGGTGGATGCCCTTAAAAACAGCATGGGCTATTATAGCAATTGTAGGAATAATTCTATCATTTACAACAAAGAATGAATTTATCAGCGGTATTGCTATCGGATTGATTTTAATAGGTGCATCGGGTTTTATTATAGATGGCTTTGCTCATCAGCGAGCTAAGATTTATACTGGTGTATTGGTAGAAATGAAAAGTGTTATCCCCTAAACTGTCCAATCTGTTTTTTTATTACTACTCACTGAACTAAAATAAGTAAGTAAGTATATATACATTTACAAAAAACACATCCATGAATAATCAACCTGAAAACAGACAAACCCCCTTACGCCTTCTGGTTTTTTCAGCGTCATTACGAAATGAATCGCTGAATACGAAGCTGGCAAAATTAGCAACACGAATAATTCAGAAAAACGGAGCAATTGTTGATTATGTCACTATGAACGAATTTGATTGCCCATCCTTCAATCAGGATTTGGAATCAAATGATTTCCATCCACCCGGGGCTGTTGAATTTCGTAAACGGATTTTAGAAAATGACGGCTTTATTATTTCGTCTCCTGAATATAACGGTTCTATGCCGGGCTTGCTCAAAAATGCTATTGACTGGGTGTCTAGATTTCGTCCGCAACCGTTCAATGAACGTCATGCCCTGCTGATGTCCGCTTCCCCCTCGATGATGGGCGGGAATCGTTCCCTTTGGACATTGCGGGTGCCGCTCGAGCATCTTGGATCACGCGTTTTTCCTGATATGTTTTCGCTGGCTGCTGCTCATCAGGCATTTTCGCAGGACGGAAACTTGACAAATGAAACACTTGCAGTGCGGTTTGAGGCAAATCTTATTGCATTCATGCAACTTGTAGAAGCAGCGAAAAATTATCCGTGTATGAAAAAAGCGTGGGTTGAATTTTTAGGTGAGAAACCCGACCCGGCAACTGAACGTGTTGAATAAGTTTGGGTTATTTGTTTCAATATATTTAAGTTACTTATATGAAAACATACTCATCATTATCCGAAGCCATAGCCGGTTTGACAAAGCGCGGCTATACCCATAATTTTAATTTGAAAAGCGACTGCTTAGAGTGTGTCGGACACAGCATCTATCTTCAACCCGATGAGTTTGAAATTGATGAAGTTCACCGATTTCAGGAGATGTCGGATGTGGATGACGAAAGTATTTTATATGCAATTTCATCGGCAAAGCATGATGTGAAAGGACTGTTCGTAAATGCATTTGGCATATATGCCGATATTCCCTCGGCTGAATTGATTGCAAAACTATCCGAACACGAACAGTAGAAAATAATAATAAGCATTATGTCAAATATCAATCTCATCATCGAAGAGAGGGCTGTCAGCATAGGTAAGTTTATGGTGGGACGGCTGCTTCCTTTCCGTCAGAAAAGAATGGTGGGTCCCTTTATTTTCATTGACCACATGGGTCCGGTGAAATTAAATGAGCGGGACAATTTTGATATATTACCCCACCCACACATCGGACTTTCCACGCTTACATTTTTATTTGAAGGCAGTATCATGCACCGTGATTCCCTTGGGAATCAATTGGAAATAAAGTCCGGTGGAGTAAACTGGATGACAGCCGGAAAAGGGATTGTCCACTCCGAACGCACGCCCGACTATTTGCGCCATTCCGAAAAAACAATGCATGGTTTGCAGATTTGGGTGGCATTGCCAAAAGAATTGGAGCAAATGGAGCCGGAATTTTTCCATATTGACAGTTCGCAAATTCCGTCATGGACAGAAGGTAACCTTCAATACAAATTAGTTGCAGGAGAAGTTTTAGGCAGGAAATCTGCCGTTCCCGTGTTCAGCAAACTTTTTATGATTGAAATAAAAAGCAATGCAAAACAAACTGTGAGCATCGGGCATAAACTGTATGGTGAAGCAGGTTTGTATATTCTGGAAGGAAGCATTGAAAGTGAAGGTAGTATGTACCACCCTAAACAATTATTGATTGCCGAAAACAGCAGCTTAAGTGAGTTTACGATGGAAGCGGACAGTACCATTTATATTTTTGGCGGTGAGCCGCTTCCCGAAGAACGCTTCATTGATTGGAATTTTGTTGCTTCAGATAAAAAACTTATCGAGGATGCTAAAAAGCGATGGCTAGAGCAGAAATTTGAGAAGATACCCGGAGATGATGTAGAATTTGTACCGCTTCCTGATTACAGTAAAAAGACATAACAGCAAATCGTAGATATAGTTGTAGCATTAAAAAACAATAACACCTTGTATATTATATTAATAGTATTGCAAAAAAACAATCGTCACCATAACCACTTATAGTTTGGCAAGTAATTGAACAACGACTATGCTCGGTGTGACTTGATTCGCTTGTCATGTTGAGTTCAAGATAATCGCTACCCCGGCTATAAAATAATACAATGACATTTAAGATTCAGTGTAGGGGCGTATTGAATACGCCCTTAAATATAAACAATAAAAACAGCAAGGTTCGGGCGTATTCAATACGCCCCTACATTTCAACGTTGTATCTTGATGGCAGTGCGTTGACCTACGTACGTAATTCCCTTTGTACCAGAGTACACCATACTCTTTGCTTCTTCCTCGATAAACATACCCTACTTTCAGTCTGTGTTCAGCAATGATTAATGGAATTACATCCCGAAATCTCGTGTGACAATCAATATCAACTGCTTTGAATCTATATTGTTTTACCAATACATATCTTTAACCGTTAGCAGTTACAATTTCATTAGAAAATAAATTTTACACTCCTCAATCAATTTGATTAATAACTGATGTTACGCAAGATTATATTGATTAGACCTAATCAACAACAAATTTACACATAAGTAGGCGAGCTAAGTCAAGTCAGGTGCTACACCTGACTTTCATTACTTACCAATTAAAGCGCATAAGATTGTTAAATAAATACTGGTTGCGTACATAGTCCATAAAAAGGTATTTATGTTGAAGTCAGGTGTAGCACCTGACTTGACTAGGGAAGAAACTCAATACATTAATTGTTGCGTAACGTCAGTTAATAAGAAATCTTCCCTCTCATTTTTTTCAATCGTCAAATAGCAGTAATTTTGAGCAAAGCCGAACAGTACATTGCTCATCAATGCAGTCTAGCAGGGAGAATATTATGGCGAAAGCTAAGCCGACATTATTCGAACAATTAAAAAGCGAAGAAGCTCTGGAAAACCCCGATGAACCAACCGGAATTCGTTATTCACGTTCAGTTAAAGTGGTAATTATTGCTGCAACACTTTTCATTACCACTGCTTTTTTCCCAAGCAATTCGGGTATTGATTACTCAAATCCGCAATCGGGTAATGCCATGCTAGGGCTCACATGGCCCGACGAAACCCTTAAAGCAGAGTTCACATTCCCAATCTACAAACCGCAAAGTGCATACGCAATCGAAATTGAGCGCGCCCGTGAAAACACTCCGCCAGTCTTTACACTGAATGCAGTAACGCCACGAATAGCAGCTCGAAATGCAGATGCAATTCTTACAGCATTAAATACCCTCAGCGAAAATTCAAGTGAAAATATCTCACAGATTCCACTATCAGAATCGGCAACAAGAAAATTCCTTCAAACTGACCCTGCTCAACGCCATAAAATGCTTGAGCATATTGACCGTGAATTACTCAAATTTCTTACTATCGTTTATCAAAACGGATTTGTTAATCTCAATTTATCCAGATTTGTTTCATCGGATATCACTATCAAACTCGATAATATTCAAGAACAACTCTTGCCGAATGAAAAGTTTGTTGACTCACTTAATTTTCCGAAAATTGCCGAAAAACTATTTGCAGCTTCTTTGGCTGCGAATGAATCTGAAATTGCCATAGATATAGCCCAGCGCGCCTTCATCCCTAATCTTACTTATTCGGAGCAAGCTACAGAAGCAAACCGCAAACTTGCAGAAGCATCGGTAGCTAAAACTATTGGGATTGTCCGCGTAGGGGAAGTTATCATCGCCAAAGGCGAGCGTATAACGGAAGACGCCCTCCTCAAAATTCAATCAAGTGGCAAGACCCGGCTTTTGCATGGCGCAAAAGACATTTCATGGGTGGTCGTGCTTGGGAATCTTGGGCATTCAGCTTCTATTTACTTGATTCTGCTCATGTACCTGTTTTTCATTCGCCGCACGATGTTTGATGATAATCTTCAACTTGCGGGCTTGAGTGCGATGATGATATTTGTAGGTGGGCAGGCATGGCTTACGATGCACATCAGCATCGGCATTCCTATTGAGTTTGCCGTTGTTTTGCCTGCCTTATCTATGCTTTTTGCGATATTGTTCGATTCCAGAACGGGCTTTTATGCAACGGTAGCAATGGCATTGCTGCTGGCGGGCATTAGGGGAAATGACTACCCTACCGCAATGGCAATGATGCTCGCCGGAATGTTCGGGGCATATACTGTCCGCGATTTGCAAAGTCGCACACAAATATTCAAGTCTATTTTCTCGGTATTTCTTGGATTTTCGCTGCCGATTGTCGCTATAGCCGCCGAAAGAACGGTTGAATTTTCTACGGTAGGCAGCCAGTTGCTCGTTGCGCTAATGAACTCTGCAATATCACCGCTCATCACCTTTGGGTTGCTTTTTCTTGTAGAACGGATATTCCGTGTTACGACCGATTTATTACTTCAAGAATATGACAACCTTGATCATCCGTTGCTTGTAGAACTGTCTGAAAAAGCACCGGGTACATACCAACATACCCTTACTATCGCACGGCTCTCCGAAAGTGCTGCCCGTGCCATTCATGCCAATGATTTGCTTGTAAAGGTCGGCGCATATTTTCATGACATCGGTAAAGTGGCAAAGTCTGAGTATTTCATTGAAAATCAAATCAATATCTCCAATAAACACGACAAACTTTCGGCAAAGAAAAGCGCGGCAGTAATCAGAAATCATGTAGAAGAAGGAATTGAGCTCGCACAGGAATATAAACTGCCCAAGAGAATTATTGATTTTATTGCCATGCATCACGGCACTATGCTTATCAAGCATTTCTATGCTAAGGCAATTGAAGATAACGAGTTGAATCCTGTAGAAATTAATGAAAACGACTTCCGCTACCCGGGTCCGAAACCTGCAACCAAAGAAACAGCTATTGTTATGCTTGCCGATGCTGCCGAAGCAATTACCCGTGTAAAAAACAATGACGATCGTGAGGATTTTGAGAACACACTGGATGCAATTATCAAAGAACGTTTGCTCGACGGACAGTTTGACAATTGCGATATTACTATGCGTGAACTGCAAACTATCAAAGAAACGTTCGTCAAAAACCTTATAGGAATCCATCACCATAGAATTCAATACAAAACCCTCTCTCAGGACGATAAGGAATCATAGAATATAATGAGCAGTATTCCAAAGCAAATGACCCGCGAGATAATGCAATACAAACAGTATATTGCACTCGAACGCGGACTCAGTGAGAATACATTAGACGGGTATCTCCACGACTGCAATCTTTTCGGACAGTTCCTTCATCAACTCGAAATTACTGCATTCAGCCACGCTAAACCGGCGAATGTAAAACAATTCCTCCGTCATCTCGAAGACCTTGGTATTTCACTTTCTTCGAGGGCACGGTATCTGTCCTCCCTGCGCAGTTTCTACCTGTTTCTTGTAGGGAACAACAGCACATCGTCCAATATCTGTGAATTAATTGACCTGCCCAAATCTTCCCGCCCCCTTCCCGACACTCTCTCGGCTGATGATATGAACTTGCTGCTGCTACAACCGGACATTGCTACTCCGGCAGGAGTACGTAACCGTGCAATCTTGGAAACATTATACGCTTGCGGACTCAGGGTATCGGAAGTCTGTGGGCTTCGGCAGCGGGATATTCTCAGGGAGGTGGAGATAATTCGGGTGTTCGGCAAAGGGGCAAAAGAGAGAATCGTCCCTATCGGGCAATCAGCCCTAACATGGATAAAGCAGTATCAGAATGATGTCCGACCGATTTTTGCAAAACCGCAAGTGGTGAATGACGACGTGCTGTTTCTGAATCAGAAGGGACAAAAGCTAACAAGAATGGCAATCTGGAACTTCGTAAAGCAAGCGGCAAATGATTCCCGTCTTACTAAGCATATACATCCCCATACGTTCCGCCATTCGTTTGCTACGCACTTACTCGAAGGTGGTGCCGACCTTCGGGCGGTGCAAGAGATGCTGGGACACGCAAATATCTCAACGACGCAAATATATACCCATATTGACCGTGAGTATATTAAGGAAGTTCACCGGACGTTTCATCCGAGAAGCTGAGGGTGTACAAGTCTTATTACTGATGTTACACAAGCAAGAATAAATTATTATTTGTAATTCTGGCTAGAGTAGTTCCGTAGGAACGTAATATCAGTAGAAACGGACATAAAAGGAATCGGAGTTCCGTAGGAACGTAACATCGGTTAAAAACGGTAATCTTTCTAACCGATATTACGTCCCTAACGGGATTTTTCTATGGGCAGACCAATCCTCTACCGATATGACATCCCTAACGGGATTTAATGCAGACAACCATAACCGAAATTCTCAAATAGGTATTAATCTTCGTTTCAAGTCAGCAACTTTCAGGTTTTATTTCTGGAAATAACTCAGTAGTTTTGCAGTGTAAAATAAATACATTTGGTTTATTTGTAAACTAATGGGAACAATCATTATGAATAAAATAGAGTTATTGGAATTATTGAACCGCACTAAATCCGAAACTATTCAATTTTACAATGTATCTGAAAGAGAATTGGATAAAACATACGGTGAAGGGAAATGGAGTGTGCGCCAAATCTTACATCATCTGGCAGATGCCGAGTATTTACTTTTGGGACGGCTTAAAAAGATAATTGCAGAACCCAGACAAGTAATTTGGGCTTACAATCAGGATGACTGGAATCGTGCATTTGATTATAGTACAGAGCCGTTAGACGGGAAGAAAGAGTTATTTACAATATGCCGTGTAATGAACTACAATCTAATTGATAAATATTACGAAGAGTATGGCAGCAAAGAATTTATACATCACCAAGCCGGCTTGCGAACACTGAAAATGGAATTTGAGAAGGTTGCTTTGCATAATCAAACTCATAATGAGCAAATCAAAGCCGCACTATTTATTTAGTTCGATTTCGGAACTCTAACAATTCATTCTGTTGTTTCTGTAAAATTTCTTCAGGTATCATACATTTTGGGGGGAGTATTCTTTCAGCAACAGGAGTATATATTGCAACTCTCTTTAGGGAAAGTGAGTGTTCTTGCAATTTTGCAAATTTACTTTCACACCAATTAATAAGTGCAATTATTGCCTCGTAATCTTCTTTAATTGGTTCAATTGAATATGAGCATAACACTTTTACTCTTGGAAAATTGTGTTGGTCATCAATTTGTCTAATTGCTGGAATCATTAAAAGTGTACGATTAAAGTCACTTTCAGTTAATTGATGTATATATTTAAAAACTTCCGGCTCCAAGTTGTGAGAATATCTGTTTAGTATCTTATCCCCATTCTCATTAAATTCTTTAGCATTTTGAATTATATAATCCCACCAATATCTACGAGGAGCTACATTAGGCTCAGAGTCCATATAAAGATAATAGATGATTTTTGACATTCCTTGTTCAGAAAAAAACACTGTAACATTTTCGGGTACAGGTTCAGGAACACTATCTAAGTATGTTTGCTTCCAAAAAGAAATATATCTGCTTGTATATAATCTCACATCTTCATAAATAGCTAATTTCAGAGGTATATTTTTTCTTTCTTCTCTCCTTTTGATTAATTGGTCAAGTATAAGTACTGTTATAGCTGCACCTAACATTTCTGTAAAAAAATTTAAACCAAAATCTTTGGTAGTATCAAAATATAACCAACAACAAAGAGCAAAAGTAAAAAGGATTCCAAAGGCGATAATAATTCCCTTCTCATTTTTGATAGTTTCGATAACACTTTTCATTCTTTCCATGAATTTGACTTGACTGAAATTAGCATTGGTTAATTATGGTAATAACCGACTTTGAAAAATATGTTGAATTAAAGCCCAGAGAGATTGAGCATTCGTTGGTGTTACTTCAAGTTGAATTACTATTCCAATAATTGTTCCGATAAATAAACCTTTCCAGTCAAACTTATTCAAATTTTTAGCTAACTCAGTTAGATGATCAAGCTTGGAGTTAATTACATCTAATTGTTCAGATAAAAGTCCAATCTTTGGTAATTCATCCTTTAAGGTATTAATTTTTCTAACTAAGTCTTCGTATTCATGAACTGAAAATTTATCCTCTTCATTGTCAAAATTAATATTTATACTTTTAATTTCATGATCTAATCTTTCCCACTTGTTAGATGAGGACACCTCTGAACTTAGGTGACGCAACCAATGAGCTACAAGATCAAGCTGCCTCTCCCAAACTTTAGTATCTTCCTGATCCATATAATTTCGATAACTCGGACAAAAAACTACATAGTCATAAGGAGCTATTTTTCCTTTAGCTTTAGATTCAAATCTAAAAAAATAGTCTGAGTTTTTGTATCTTAGTTCAGTATAGAATGCTGTCACTGGTTTGCTTGATGGAATTTCCAATATCATTTTACTGGTTGCGATTTCTAAAATTTCAAATTGATAAGGAGAAAATTCAAAATTTTCGATAAGATCAAATATTGCATTCTTCTGTGAAACCAATAATTTCATATATAGTTTTTAGTATTGTAAATAAATTCTAAAGGTTTGCAAAGATAATTATAACATACAACTTACAAAAAGAAATAAGTAAAGTTCTATGGAGGTTGTAATTACTCGAAGAGCTTATGTAAACGCAATAATGCTATTTATTATTCTACTGCAATAAAGTATACACACATTTATATTTATATCCCCTCGCCAATCTTCCAAACATCCCCCGCCCCAACCGTGATCAACATATCATTCTCAGCAAGCATCGCCTTCAAAAACTCCGGTGCATCCTTTTTATCGGCTATATAATGCACATTGCGGTGTCCGCTCTGCCGTGCCGTTTTGGCGATAAGCTCGCCTGTTATACCTTCGATAGGTTTTTCACGGGCAGGATACACATCAAGCACAATCAGTACATCAGCATCATCGAATGAGAGCGCGAAATCCTTGAAGAAATCACGGGTGCGGCTGTATGTATGCGGTTGAAACACACAGACAATCCTCCGGCTTTGCCATCCTGCTCGTGCTGCTGAAAGTGTAGCCCGTACTTCCGTCGGGTGGTGAGCGTAGTCATCAATAACAAGAACACCATTATGTTCGCCTTTTATCTCGAAACGGCGATACACCCCTGTAAATTCAGAGACCGCTTGCTGGATAACAGAAAATTCAATTCCAAGTTGAGTAGCAACAGCGATTGCGCCCAGAGCATTCTTTACATTATGGATACCGGGTATATTGAGCGTAAGCTCACCGAGGACATTGCCGTTATGAAGTATCGTGCATGTTGTAGTCCGTTCACTAGCTGAAATTTTGACAGCCCTAAAATCAGCGTGTGGGCTTAGCCCGAACGTCACAACCTTTTTCTTAATCATAGGAAGAATATCCTTCACTCCGGCATCGTCCAAACCAACCACCGTAAGACCATAGAACGGTGTCTTATTCGCAAACTCCACAAACGCTTCTTTGATATCGTCGAGCGAACTGTATATATCAAGATGTTCTGCTTCGAGATTATTGATAATTGCAATGGTTGGAGACAGTTGCAGAAAAGAACGGTCGTATTCGTCTGCCTCCACTACTGTCCAATCCCCTTTTCCGAGCCGGGCATTTGTACCGCCAAGTCCACGCAGACGTCCGCCCACCAGAACGGTCGGGTCGAGACCTGCTTTCATCAGTATCAATCCGACAATTGAGGTTGTCGTCGTTTTCCCGTGCGTACCGGCTACTGCCAGACAGTAATTGAGCCGTGCAACTTCGGCTAGCATTTCCGCACGGCGAATGAGTGGGATATGAAGTTTGTCCGCTTCGAGGGTTTCTAAATTTTCACTTAGGTTTACTGCACTGGAATAGACCACAACTTCAGCATTCCGTACATTTTCAGGAGAATGACCGATGAAGATTGTTGCTCCGAGCGAAGCAAGGTAGTCGGTTGTCTCCGACTGTGACATATCCGAACCGCTTACTGAGAATCCCTGTGCAATAAGAATTTCGGCGATGCCGCTCATGCCGCTTCCGCCGATTCCTATGAAATGAATATTGTGTACTGATTTGAACATTTTGGATAGATTTGGCAAGTAAATGAAGAAGGAACGGCTTTTTAGAAGCAGAATGTATTCAAAATTACAAAAAAAACGGGAAAAGGAATGGCAAAGAGTCTGAATGCAGTTTTATGGCTTCATGTAGTGAAAATCAGCCATTTACACGTCATTTTCACAGAAATTCAAAGAAATTACACGCTTTTATGAAAAAGTATTTGGCTATCTATGTACTTCGGCGTATTTTTGCAGTTCTTAATCAGTTTAATCTCTCTTTCAAGGAGCATTCTCATGGCAAAGCAACAGACGTTCGGCGATAAACTCAAGAAAAAAGCAGTTGATACCCGTATCAACGTTAAAATTATTAAGGGATTCCGTTCGGACAAAGGTTCTATCAAATTTGTAGAACGTTTCGTGAAAGTGAACGACCTTAGCGAAATAGAAAAAGTAGATATTTCCAAATAAGTTCATAATTCACAAGCCCCAACTAAGGAAAAATTGCAATGAAAAAAGGAATACATCCCTATTACAAACAAGTTGAAGTGGTAATGACCGACGGCTCGACGTATATGACCCGTTCATGCTACAACGGCGATAAAATGGTTCTCGAAATTGACTCGAAAAGTCATCCCTTCTTCACAGGAAAACAAATGCTCATAGACACTGCCGGTCGTGTAGAGCGATTCAATAAACGCTTTGAAAGAACAAAAGCAATTAAAGATTCTAAGGAAACAAAATGAGACAA
Source organism: uncultured Chitinophagaceae bacterium (assembly GCA_964527785.1). Taxonomy (GTDB): domain Bacteria; phylum Bacteroidota; class Ignavibacteria; order Kapaibacteriales; family UBA961; genus JADJXV01. The sequence continues at coordinate 10,544 of CAZGNO010000056.1, read as the reverse complement.
CAAAGTTTTGGAAATAATGCCGGCGGGCAAGGCGGACGCAATGGTGTGAACAATCCCTTTGCTCCAGCGATGCGCAAGCAACGCACTCCCGTCAAAAAGAAAAACAACCCGATGGGTGCTAATCGCACGATTGATTATCTTGATCCAAAGTCGCTTTTGCGCTTTATCAACGACCAAGGTAAAATCCTTCCACGCCGTATTACCGGTGTGAATGCGTATCAACAACGTCAAATCTGCAAGGCAATTAAATATGCCCGTCATCTTGCACTTCTTCCGTTCGTAACGCAAGACGTTCGCTAAGTAAACAGGTATAGAATGATGTTCTTTTAAAAGGACGAATGGACGCTTCCTAAAGCTCCACTCGTCCTTTTTCGTTATACTAACCTTTCTCAATTAGACCTTAGAAATATATTGTTTAGTCATCCTGAACTCGATTCAGGATCCCCGTTGCTATGTTGTCATACTTGCGGAGATACTGAATTGAGTTCAGCATGACAGGTAGCAATTCTTTTTTTGTAGAGAGAATCTTTCGTGTACTTTCTTTTTTGGCACGTTAAATCAATATAAAACCATGAAATTAACTAATAAAACAATCCTAATAACCGGAGCATCAAGCGGTATCGGTCGTGCTTGTGCTGAAATCTGCGCAAAAGAAGGTGCACGTCTCATCCTCCTTGCACGCCGCATCGAATTGCTTGAAGAACTTGCGTTAGACCTCAGAGCCAATTACAAAACTGAAATTTTAGTTGAAAAGTGTGATGTGCGCCATCGAGACCAAGTTGAAACCGTAATTGCAACCCTTAAAGATAAATGGTCTGCAATAGATGTTCTGATTAACAACGCAGGGCTTTCTCGCGGTCTGGATAAAATCCAAGATGGGGATTTTCAAAATTGGGATGAAATGATTGATACGAACGTAAAAGGACTGCTGTACGTAAGCCGCGCTGTACTGCCGATGATGATACGCCAAAATGACGGGATTGTAGTCAATATCTCCTCTATCGCCGGACGAGAGGTGTACCCTGCCGGAAATGTATATTGCGCCTCCAAACATGCAGCGCGCGCAATTTCGCAGTCTATGCAACTAGACCTGAACGGAACAGGTGTACGGGTATGTAATATTGATCCGGGTCTTGTAGAAACTGAATTTTCACTGGTGCGCTTTCGCGGTGACGCCGAACGTGCGGAGAAGGTCTATCAGGGTTATACTCCTTTGCATGGCAATGATGTTGCAGAGGCGATGCTCTTTTGTATTACCCGACCTAAGCATGTGAGCATTCATGATATGCTGATTATGCCTACCGATCAGGCATCTACTACGTTGGTGAATAAGAAGGGATAGTTTAGAGTTTTTTGCGTCTTTGTGTATAACTTTAACGCAAAGGCGCCGAGAACGCAAAGCAATCAACCTTGCCCCCTCAAAACCGCATTATCACCAACGCACCCGAAGGAGTATTCACATACTCCACCGACTTGGAAAGCGACTGAATCAAAAACACTCCACGACCTCCGTCGCGCAGCAAATTTTCGGGTTCCCTGGGGTCTCTTACGGCGGTGGGGTTAAAGCCGGTTCCCTCGTCCAGTACTGAAATTACAATGTCGTCGTTATTTTTAGCAACGGATAGTGTTACTTGTTTGTTCGGGTTTGATTTATTGCCGTGAATAATTGCATTATTGACCGCTTCGGTAACTGCAACAAGCATAGTATACCAGCGCGATTCTTCAATTGACTGGCATTCGGGAAGTGAAGAAAGAAATGGCTCTACCGAACCGATATTTTTACGCTCCGAAGCCAATGAAAATATATGTGGCTGTTGCCCGGATGCTGAGGATTGAGGAGAAGAAGTATTAGCCATCGCAAATAAAAAAACGAATGGAATGTTGTTTGAATTACAATATAGTCATAATTTGAAATTTACAAGGCAAACGCCGCTTGCAAAAATATCGTCGGCGTAGACCGAAACAGTTTCTTATTCGCGAATTGAAAATCATACCAGCCGTTCAACATAATTTTAGAGCCGGAAATGAACTCTAACGTAACGGCAATTTCAGGTCCGAAAAACTGCTGAATACCATCCGTAAGCGGTGCCGAAACGGAAGACTGCCCGACGGCAGTTTGCCTCAGAGCGTAGTATCTGCCGCCGCATCCAAGAGATAAACCATATTCAACCGGTGTAAAAATAAGCATTTTTAAGAATTGCTCGAAGTTTTTACTGACCGGAGTTTCAGAAAAAGTAGCCCATGAGAGTTGTCCGCGCTCAAAATACCGGGCAAAAAGCGAAGCGTGAAGTCGGTAATCACGACCTAGCCCCAACCAAATTGAATCTCGGACACTCACCTGCCGAAAACTAAAACTTTGGATACTACCGCCAAGCTGTTCAAAATCATACGCAGTGTAATTAGCCAGCACCTCAAATTGCGGGTGCATTTGCAGCCCCTTTGTAACAATAGTCAAGCTCGGCATCAAGCGAATTATCCTGTTCCAGTTATTCAATGCACTTCTTTGGGATTTAATATAAACAAGGTGCAGCAGTTTAGCTTCAGCAATAAGCGAGGCGGTCAGCACAGAAGAAACCTTTCGTGAGTACATTGCTTCGGCTATAAACGAGAGTTCGTCCCGGTCATCATAATTGAGAGCGGAAGGAGTGTCGTATCGAAGCAAACCGATGGAACTGTTCAGCCGGAAAGTGTCCTTGCGGGTAACGAGCCATTCCGACTGACCGAACAGCCGCGTACGCACCGCCGAATTATCCCGCTGGTTCTCTGACTGCCTGAGGGTGTTTTCATCTTGTGGTGTAATTGTAAAATGGCTTGCAATTAGATTTTCTTCGGAGCGTGAAGAATATTCAATACCAACTTTCTGTAAAAAAGTCGGCAAACGGTAAACGGCTGCAGTTGTAAAAGCAATCTGAAATTCATGCAGATTACGAATAATTGCCGTTGTGGAAACATCTTGTATCGGTTCTCGATATTGGCGGCTCACCGTAGCATTGTCTATTGCCCACAATACCTCCGTTTGGAGTCTATCGCCCAATTGATAGACCAAACCGCCATTAATACCAAGACGCTGCTCCAACCGACTTTCAGTAGCTAGTAACGAAGAACTGCCAATGGGTGATATAAAATCTCGATTGAGTAAACGGTAGTTAACTGTAGTCTGCAAATTATTACCGTCGTCCATTGTCCGTACAATGGTTGTCTGTGCAGAGAAATCTGCATTTGTACGGTCAGTATTAAATCGTGTATAATTGCCGTTGAAACCACCAGAGAGAGAATAATCATCAATAAATGTCGGTGATAATTTTCCCAGAGCAGCAAAAGCGGGGGCAGTTTCGCTTACTCCAAGCTGTCTATACTGTTCTATTCCGGTCAATACATCCAAAGAGAATTTATCATCCAGCTGCGCTCTAATTCCTATCAGGGAATTAACACGCTGAAGATTGGCAAGTCCGATATTCCTGGAATCATTCGACAGTAGAAAAAAACTGTGGGAGATGAGCGAGACCGTTGGATCAAAAGCATATCCGTATTGCAATGCGCACTGTTCGTCATCACGAAATGACACCCCAAACGAGCGAATACCTACACCCCTGTATTTTTGCTGAAACGATAATTGATGCGCATTAAAAATATAAGCAGCATCAATATCCCCGGTGAATGTAAACACATTCCCGATTTTATTTGTCCCAACCCGAATTGAGCGCGCTAGAGTAGAGCTGTCGGTTAATTGCACAGACGGTGGTAATGATTGAGCAGTAATTTTTTGCGCGAGAATAATGCTTCCCATCCAAGTTGCAAAAAAAAAGATGATTATTTGTCCTAAAAGCTGTGATGCCTTGGAAAAATAATCATCCTTATACATTGCTTCAAAACGTTCCATTGTACCGGGTACTATTCCGTTTTTTGAACAGTCACCGGTAATGGGCTGTGACATTTTTGTCGGTAAGCAACAACCATTTCAATTATAACCGACGCCGCTTCCTGCACGATAATACGCCGACCGCTTCGGAGGGTTATTGTTGTATCATGATATGATTCTACCGTTTCAATTTCATCGGCATTGACTGTAATCGGCGTTGAATCAATTCGAGTTAGCGTTATCATAATTATTTATAACCCATTGTTATTTTGGGAAACGGAGCGGAAAATCTGCTGCAATATAGGTCATTACTGCCATTGCAGCCGTACACAAGTTCAGCTCTTTAGGATCCAGCTTATCCATCGTATCGGCATCGGTATGATGATACCAAAAATACTTGGAGTCATCAACTATGAGTTCCATTCCGGGAACGCCTGCCTCAAGGATTGGTCCGATGTCTGCACCGCCGCCGCCATCTACGATGCGATCCACCCCTATTGGTCTGAGTAAATTAATAATTGCATTTGCAAGTGCCTTCGTGCTTTCACTGCCCTTTACTTCAAAACCTTGTGGCTTGAATGTACCTGCATCACTTTCGATTGCCAAGACGTGATTTGCTAGTTCTTTCTGGCGATTCAACGCATACTGAGCACCACCTTTAATTCCATTTTCTTCATTTGTCCAGAACACAACACGCATAGTGCGTTTTGGTTTTAAACCCAATTTTTTGATAATACGGAGTGCATTCCATGCCACAAATACCCCGCCTCCATCATCCATTGCACCCTGACCGACATCCCAAGAGTCAATATGACCACCAAAGACGACCACTTCTTCGGGTTTCTCGCTACCCTTGATTTCTGCAATCACATTCCGCGATGCTGCATCAGGCAATGTTTTAGCGTTCATTTTGAGGGTAATTACTGTTTTAACGCCGCGATTTTGCATCCGTTGGAGCATTTCGGCATCTTCTATAGTAATAGCAGCATGAGGGATTTTAGTAAGTGAATCATTATACCGCAGCATTCCTGTGTGTGGCGTATTGAGCGAAGCCGGTGTAACAGACCGAACAAGCGAGGCAACAGCACCTACCCGCGATGCTTCATTGCAACCATTCACACGATATTGTACCGTTTCGCCATATCCGGTAAACGGAACATTAAATACTACAATCTTGCCCTTCGCTTGCGCAGCATGGGCTTTCAAATCATCAAAACTTTTTACTACCAATACATCGGCTGTAATTCCATCGGGAGGCGTGGCAATACTTCCACCCAAGCCAAGCATGGTCATTTTTTTAACACGTGGCGAAACAAGTGTCACCGATTCTTCACCGCGAACCCAATGCGGAACCATTACTTTTTCTGAGGTAACATCAAGTCCGTCTTTTTTGAGGGCTTCAATAATCCAGTCGAGTGCCTTTTCCAAACTTTCGCTTCCGCTCAGACGATGACCATATGTATCACACATTTCCGCGAGACGGCTATAGCACAGACTGTCCTCTTGGGCTGCACGAATGAGGTTATCCGCTGTTGATTGATATGAGTCCACAACCTGTTGATAGCTTCGTATGTGGGCAGCAAACTGTTCTGTTATGGGTTTGGGGGCTTTGTCGTTAGCAGTTGCCGGAAATTGTGCAGATGCAGGAAGGACGCAAGCCAATGTTGCAATAATCAATAGAGGAATAAAGCGCATATAATACATCAATGAATAGTATGTTAAAAACAAAATTACAGTCGTTAAAGCATTCAAAATAATTAACCCTACCCCAACAGCACCGCCCTAGCCCGCTCAATTAACAGTTCTGCTTCACCTGCCGTTGCTGCCTCGGCAATAATACGGACTATCGGCTCGGTATTCGATGAGCGAATATGAACCCATGATTTGCCAATGTCGAAACGGACACCGTCACCTAACGTTACAGTGCTTTCAGGAAATGACACTTGCAATTTACCTGAAAATTCTTCAAAATCACCCGAAAAATTAATCTTCGTTTTTAGCATTTCATAACTGGGCAATGCATCCGAAAGTTCGGACAGTTTTCTATTGCCCGAAGCCATTAGTTTCAGTACTAGTGCTATACCCACAAGTGAATCCCGTCCATAATGGCAAGCAGGAAGAATCACCCCCCCGCTTCCCTCTCCGCCGAAGATCCCATTGTGAGCTTGCAAATTCCGCACTACATTCACTTCACCGACCGGTGTGCGGTTGACCGTTACTCCATATTCATGAGCGAGGTCTTCTATCATTCGTGAAGTCGAGAGGTTAATAGCTATACTACGCGAATATTCCGGCAGCATATCAATTGATTCCAAAACGGTTTGGGCTGCGAGAACGATTGTTTTTTCTTCGCTGATGGTATCGCCGCGTTCATTCACAAGAACCAACCTGTCAGCATCGGGATCAACAGCAATACCAATATCTGCATTATGGATGCGAACAGCACCAGCAAGTGCAGTAAGATTCTGAGGAAGAGGTTCAGGAGTATGAGGAAATTCCCCTGTTCCGTCACAAAACAGCCGAACTACCGTGCAACCAAGCATCTCCAAAAGCTGCGGCACAGCCACAGAGCCACCGGCATTTACCGCATCAACGACAACCTTATATTTCCTGATGCGGATTGAAGCAAGTATTTCCTCAGAAAACAACGGAATATCGAGAAGCCGTTTGATATGCTGCTTGATTCCATCCGTTTTTATTATTATCCCACCTTTTTGACCGTTATTTTTAATTGAATTATTACCATCTGCTATATTCCAGAATGATTGATTTTCAGCGGCATCAAGGAATACACCGTCTCCACCCATAAATTTCATTCCGTTCCATTCGGAGGGATTGTGTGAGGCAGTTATTGAAATTCCTCCGACTGCGTTCGGAGTGTGCTCCACGATGAGTTGAACGGTCGGCGTCGGGACAATACCAAGCAAATGAACTGTTCTACCCCTGTCCTGTAATGTTTTGGCAATAAGTTCTTCAATCCATTTTCCGGACGGACGACCATCGCGCCCTATAATAATTTCACCGGAGGGAAGATATTGCTCAAACGCTGTTGCGTAAAGTACTACTGTTTCGGTAGGTAATGAATTATCGAGAGTGGCACGAAGACCGGAGATAGAACGGATAAGGGGCATCTAACTAGTAAAGATTTTATTACAATAAGAAGTGCTGCCAAACGACACTTTATGTCGGCAGTCGGGCTATGAATGCGCAAACATCGTTTTACGTTAGCCCTAAATTACAAAAAACCTTCGTAATTTGCGGACTTGCATACTATATTTCCTCATATTTTCCTGCTTTGACAAACCGTTTATGGCTAAAAAATCTGCCGTTAATGTTGCTGACGAACGAACGCACATAAGCGTTATAGGTGCACGTGAACACAATCTTAAAAATGTTTCGCTCGAAATTCCACGCGATCAATTAGTAGTTATTACCGGGCTCTCAGGTTCAGGGAAATCCTCGCTCGCTTTCGATACGCTCTATGCCGAAGGGCAACGCAGATACGTAGAGTGCCTGTCTCCATACGCGCGGCAATTCCTCGGCATGATGAAAAAGCCGGAAGTGGATAGCATCGAAGGACTATCCCCCGCTATTTCCATCGAGCAAAAATCCGTAAGCAATTCACCCCGCTCCACCGTCGGGACAGTTACGGAAGTCTATGACTATCTCCGTTTGCTCTATGCAAAAGTCGGGATTCAGTATTGCGTGGATTGCAATATCCCCGTGCAATCCCAAACATCCGACCAGATTGTAGATACAATCATGGCTCTCCCCCAGCAAACACGCATCCTCATTCTAGCTCCGATTGTACGCGGACGCAAAGGACATTACCGCGAACTCTTTGAGCAATTCCACAAACAGGGCTATACGCGGGTACGGGTGGACGGTGAAGTTCTCGAAATAGAAGAAGATATGCAGCTTTCACGTTTCAAACTGCACTCGATTGACCTTGTGATAGACCGCTGCATTATCGAACCCGAACAAGATACACGCATCTCCGAATCAATCAATACAGCCCTCAAAATGGGTGAAGATGTGGTGGTAATTCTCACCGAGCAACCTGACGGTAAATGGACGGACAAACTCTATTCCACTGCAAATTCCTGTGCAAATTGTGACAGGTCGTATGAGCAGCTGGCACCCAATAATTTCTCGTTTAATTCACCGTTCGGTGCGTGCCCTACATGTGCAGGGCTAGGGCGAAAGAGTGATTTCGATGAAGAACGTGTTATTCCCAACCGCGATATTTCGGTGGAAGATGGCGGGATTTCCATCCTCGGCAAAAAACGCAAGATGTGGATTTGGGATAAAGTGGTCGCATTTGCCAAAAGCATTGAAATTGACCTGAAAGTTCCGATTGCAGAACTTGCACAGGAACAAATAAAAGTCCTTCTCTTCGGTACAAAAAACAAAAAAATAACGCTGACCTACACCCTTTCTTCGGGTAAGAAAGTGGAGTATAAAACCAAATTCGAAGGGATTCTAGAGATTTACCGTCAGCAATATGAACAAACCACATCGTCAGAAATCAAAAATGGCATCGAAGAATATATGTCGGCGCAGGACTGTCCCGATTGCAACGGCGGACGCCTCAAACCCGAAAACCTTGCCGTGAAAATTGACGAACGTAACATAGCCGAAACTACACTGCTGGATATTTCCAAGGGGTATGAATATTTCAACTCACTTGAAGAAAAACTGAACGACCGTGAGCGGAGAATCGCTCACCTCATCATCAAGGAAATTTCCACACGGCTCAAATTCTTGCTTGATGTAGGGCTGCATTATCTGAATCTTAACCGTTCGGCAAAGACGCTTTCGGGCGGAGAATCTCAGCGCATTCGCCTTGCTTCGCAAATTGGCAGCCAGCTTGTGGGCGTAATGTATGTGCTTGACGAACCGAGCATCGGGTTGCACCAACATGACAACCAGAAGCTCATTACTTCGCTCAAGAATCTTCGTGATTTGGGAAATACCGTTATTGTGGTTGAGCATGACCGTGAGATGATTGAGCAGGCGGATTACCTTGTGGATATTGGTCCGAAGGCGGGTATTCACGGTGGTGAAATTATGTTTGAAGGTGTACCGGCTGAGATGTACAACGCTAAAAAGTCGCTGATTGAACGGTCGAATACGATGCAGTACATTACCGGAGCGCGCCAAATTGAAATACCGCTAGAACGCAGGCAAGGGAACGGGAAGTCAATTACATTAAGCGGTGCGCGCGGAAATAATCTTCAGGATGTTTCCTTGCGCTTGCCACTTGCTACGTTTTCGTGTATAACGGGAATGAGCGGCAGCGGGAAATCGTCGCTCGTGAACGAAACGCTTTACCCTATTCTTTCCAAGCATTTTCATAATGCGGTGTCGTCGCCTATGCCGTATTCCAAGATTGAGGGTTTGGAGCATATTGACAAGGTCATTGAAATAGACCAAACTCCCATTGGACGGACGCCCCGCAGCAATCCGGCTACCTATACGGGTGTGTTCACGCAAATCCGTGATTTCTTCTCGCAATTGCCCGAATCCAAAATGCGTGGCTATGCGCAGGGGCGTTTTTCGTTTAATGTGAAGGGCGGACGCTGTGACGATTGCGAAGGTGCAGGTATCAAGAAAATTGAAATGAATTACTTGCCCGACGTTTATGTTTCGTGTGAGACCTGCGGCGGGAAACGGTATAATTCAGAAACATGCCAAGTGTTTTACAAGGGAAAAAACATTGCCGATGTGCTTGATATGAGCATCGAGGAAGCACTCGATTTCTTTAGCGAAATTCCCAAGATACGGCGGATTATGCAGACGCTCAATGATGTGGGCTTGGGGTATATCAAAATCGGACAGCAAGCCCCCACCCTTTCCGGCGGTGAAGCGCAGCGCGTGAAACTTGCCACAGAGCTAGCCAAAGTCTCCACAGGAAAAACGCTCTACCTGCTCGACGAACCGACAACTGGTCTTCATTTTGAGGATATTAAACTGCTGCTTGCGCTTTTGGGTAGGTTGGTGGATAAGGGTAATTCGGTAGTGGTAATCGAACATAATCTGGACGTCATAAAATGTGCCGACTGGGTAGTGGACTTAGGTCCCGAAGGCGGAGGCGGTGGAGGACGTATAATTGCCGAGGGAACACCAGAGGATGTGTGCAAGGTTCAGGAGAGCTATACGGGGCTTTATTTGAAGAAGGAGTTGGGGTTGTAAATAGTAATTATTGTTGGATTTGTTATTGTTTCCTCCTATTTTCGCATGTATGCGGAGATAGGGGGATTTTTTTTACCCCCAAAAATGGATTTCTAAAAAAAACTTCTATCTATATAAACTCTAAAATATGAATTTAATATTTTCAGACTCTCCAAGCATCGACGAACTTACTTTTAAAAGACTTCTATTGCTTGGCAATGAATTAACCTTTGTTGATAGACCTTCAATTCAATATGTTAAGAATCTTGGAACAGTCGGCACTTCTTCTAATATAAGAAGTTTACTTCCAATTTTTGAAAATTCACCCATAGTTTTAAGAGTTGAAGAACCACCAACAACTGTATTTAGCTCCGAATTTTACAAGCAATATATTAAAACAGACATTACAAACCCTATTTTCATTAATACAGTAATAGATGGGATTAGAAATGAGTGGATTGAAGTTACCCCCAAAAACTGGACAGTAAAATAAGATGTATATTTGCATTCA
>CAZGNO010000055.1:0-23754 GCA_964527785.1 uncultured Chitinophagaceae bacterium | reverse complement strand
GGAGATTCTTCGTTGCACTCAGAATGACGGGCTATGTAAGAGATGTCATTTACAGCGGCAGCGAAGAATCTCCGTATGCTGCTTAAGTCCTGTTCTTGTAGTGCATTGCGGAGATTCTTCAGTCGAGGACTCCTTCAGAATGACAGCTATACGATTACAACGATTTATTTTGTCCTCATACTTACTTATTTAATCGTTTATTCTGTTTCCTTGATATGATATTGCTACGTAGCCCGTCCAGTTGTAATCGCTGTTTTCAATTGCTGCGAGATTCCCGTTAAAAAGCCGTATATCTATGAAATCACCGCACTCTAAATACACTAAATCCGAACCGTTCAGAACAAAACTCCCTCCTATGTTTCCCCATAATCTGCTTAAATTATTATGGAATCCCAAACCGTCCTCGAAACTGTAATACCATTGCTGCGCTCCGGTTAGAGGATATTTTGCACGGGTAACAAAGATTGCAAGCTGTGGGTCGGCTATTGTAAGTACCGATTCATTTGTGAATTCCAGTTCTGCATATACCGAATATACACCGCACTTGTTTGCTACTGCCCTCCAACCGTAAAGCCCATCGCGCCTTACATTAATTCCGCCACCCTCGAAATTCTTATTGGAAAATGGTATAACAGTCCAACCTGTTGCTACAGTGGTAGTGCTCTCCGGTACATTGTACCGGCAGCTCGTATTATTATTGACAGCCAAGCACAATGCAGAATCCACATCATCCTCTATCAAACCGGCGATTTCGGTTGGTGAATTGAATTCCCTGCGAAGCTCGTTTCTGAGCGTTACATTTCTGAATTCGCTGAATATAATCTCGGTAGTCCCAAGTTCTACAGTACTTTCAGGCGATGAAACTTCCCAAAACGTATCGGCATATACTGTGCCTTCAGTTACGGCAATAGTCAAACCGCCATAGATTTCTTGGCTGTGACGAGTCCAGTCGGCATCGTCAACAAGATAAATTCCATTCTCGGTTTTATCTGTTTGTCCGTTTACTACTACCACATCACGAATACCGAGCGCGACTCCGTCTAATGTTTGCAATCCGTAGAGGGTAATGTTTGTGTCGGTAATTATTCGCGCTTTGGTTTGTTCGATTACAATGGTAGTATCGGATGTGGTGCTCGTGGTAATAACTGTGCCTCCGCTACCGCCCGTAGTTCTTTTAGGGTAGCCCGCGTTCATTTTTTCGGTTAGCGATTGCGGTGGTATAAGTGCTTGGTTTGGCATTTGTCAGTCCTTCGGTAATACTAATAATTTTACATCACTTGTACAATTTTGTATTGAGCTTTTCACACTCAATACCACTGCCCGTGCATAGTTCTCGCCGGTATCGTGGAGATAATCATATCTGCTCAAATCTCCGTCGAAAGTGACCCTCACCGTGCGTCCGATACAATTCACATCCAATACGTCCAAACTTACCGTACATTCCACAAGTCCTCTTCGTGGATTCGATAACATTTCTGCAACGAATTTGGCAAGTATATTAGGCAGTCCTATTGTACGCTGCATCTGGAGGAACGTACCTTGCCACTGTTCACGGTTCATGATGTAGGTGGGAGGCGTGACGCTGTTCCAAGCACCGCCATTATAATATTCAACATTAGGATGTGCTACCATCAATATCTTATGGTCAGCTAGACCGGAACTCAAACCGGAGATTGTGCGCAAACAGTAGAACTTCCGCAAATCATACCCGGACTGCCGCCACGATATTCCCCTGTTATTGCCGAATTTATTGGTTTGGTCTCCATTTCCAAGGTTTGATGACCAGTTATTCTCGTACTTACGAATCCGTAAATTTGAATGAATGATACATTTTGCGCTATAATCCGTCTCACTTAGATTCCCGCCAATTTGGAATTTAAATTCTGAATCGTCATCGCTTCCGGTGGTATCTACGTTGAATGTAGCACTGCGAACTGCACCGCCGACCACTCCGGTAGAAATTTTGACCTCACCCATTATTAATTGAGTTGCTGCATTTACAGTAAGAGTTGGGGCTGAATAATCAGTTGCAAAATCGTCGAGCGGTGAGCCGCATGATAATACCATTCGGCTGTTCCGTATGGTGTATGAGCATTTGGAGCCGTTTCCTTTTGCAAAATTATCGAGCATATCGGCTACAGTCTCGCCTTCCATCAGCGAACCGCTGCTTCCGCTTTTGATGAACAAGCCATGCCCCAACGCCGCGAAATCATCACTGCTGTCGTTCTCGACTGTAGCGCATATCAGCCATAATTCCTGAGTATCGGGAGCAGTACCCCCTTGAAAATTACTTGCATCGGTTCGGTACTCGACCGCAGTATCCTTGACTCCGGTATTGTCGGTAGTTTTTTGATGGTAGAATTTCAAATGTTCGTGATAAAACCGTATGGATTTAACGACATCTCCATCTATTCTAAACAGCCCGCAAACATATCTCATTCGCTCGATAAGGCGGTTATTAATATTGACTGTATGGAGAAATACCGCCCTATGTGAACCAAAATTATCGGTAACTGTCGCTACCTCAGAGCCGGACGGAAACGCGGTTTGATAAATAAATCCTTGTCTCCTGCGGTTCGTATCGCTCTCCTCAGCATTATTGAGCATATACAACCCAAATTTTTCGGCACTATAGAGCCGAGCAAATTCAGGCAACGCCGCAACTATAGTGATTTCACACACCGACTGCCCGACTGCATTAATGGTTTCTTCATACCCTCCATCAGCACGCTGAACCCCTGCAAAGAAAATATCGGACGTACCGCTTATACTGCCACTGCCGTAATCGCACCGCAAAATCCATGCATTCGTAATGGCAATCTGGTAGTCGCGGTCAGTGGTTTCAACACTGTCCGATTGCACAGGAATTGACATTGGTGTATTTACGACAATAGTATTAAATTCATCGGCAGTCATATTGTCGGTTGCGAATTTCAATTTGAGCGTGGGTATGGACGAAATTCCCAGTGGTTGGTCAGAATATGCAGCTTCAAGTTCGCCAATTTCATCGGTCAGAATTATCGAATCCGAAAATTCTTCAAATGTATTACCTACCCCGTCGAAATAATATGGAGGGTCGGCAGGCAACAGTTCAAGCCGCCAGAGCCAACCAAGCGTGGATTTATCTTTGAAATTAATATAATGGCATTTATCTCTATAGCTCATAATTCACGCGCTTTCAATGAAATTGAAACTTCTTCCACACCTAATTCCCTATTCAGGGATATGTCAAAACCGCCGTCTCGCACTACTCTCATAGGCAATAGTCCTTCAATATCCGTAAAGTTGGTGGTATCAGTCCATCGAGGCGGGGCGATGCGGGGGCTATCCGGCACATCAAGCCATACATATTTCTTGCTTACAAATAAGTCCCTAAGTGCTATAAGGGTTTGTGAGTTCTGGGGTATGGTGTCGCCGACCACTGCGAGGTGGGTTGAGAACGGATAGCAGTCAATATTGAATCCTTTGCGCAAAGTGCGGGACGGTTCGGAAACGCCGCCCAGATATTCCCTATCCTCCCCCTCAAAATTGCCGGTCGGTTCATTTGCGTAGATTCCGATTTCGATTTCAGTTGGTGAGTCGCTCATAACTGTAGCATAGTCAGGAGACGAGTTGTTTGTACCGACGAATTTTATAAAATATTTACAAGCCATAATAGGTGTTAATGGTTATGGTGTTTAGAAGAGATTTGTTTGGTGCGAACGGGATTGTATTCTGCACCTTTAGGGTCAGTCGTTTGGTTTGTCGCTATCGTGCGTTAAGTGGTGACAGTTCAGTATTCGGCTTAGTTGTTGCAGCTAATGATTAGCAAATGGCGATGTATGATTTGGTGAAAATATTCCGGCTAATTTTCTTGCTCGTGAAATGTTAATTGGTGGAGGTATCGCAATCAACGCTTCGTCTGCTGCGACCGAAAGGTTATTACTTGCAAGGACTTCCTTCAACGTTAGCCCGCTCAACCTGTTCTTTGATTCCTTATACGTGCCGAGCACTTCTCTGATAGAAACGCCGTTTTGCAGAAGCGAGCGCAACTCAATAAACTCTCTCACTTGCCCGCGTATAATGGGTTGCTCAAGAACTCCTTCGCCTTTGTGGACTATGCCTGCGGCTTGGTTGCTGTATAAATATTTATTATTTATATCTACTTAAAATACATATATTCTTCTTTTGAAACAGGAGTTTTCATTGCACCTTCAAATTCTTCAATTTGGATGATATTTCCGTAACTGTCATATTTTGGAATTGATGTTGTCAGAGGGTTGTTTAGTTCCTTATATACACATTCACTTATATTTCCTTTTTGGTCATATTTATACGTTTCCTTTAGTTTAACAGCACTCTTTCCATCATACTCTATATATTCAACCAGATTTCCTTTTTCATTATACTTATATGTTGTCTTTTGGATTAACTTTCCCTTTTTGTCAGTTTCAGTGCTACTTGTAATTTTTCCTTTTGAATTATAAATATAAACTTCTTTAGAAGTTACTTCTCCATCAGGTAAAGATACTATCTCACTTGTTTTCTGTTGTTTCTCATTGTATTGCGAGTTAAAAATAAAATCAACATTACCATATTGATTGTAGTATAGTAATTTTATTTTATTACCTTTTGTATCATACTCAGTCTTATAGTTAAATCTTTCAGAACTATCTTTATTATACGTTACACTTTTAACAACCCTTCCAGAACTGTCGTAAGTATCAATATTTTTTGTTCTTATTGCGCCATCAGAATTATAATATACATCTTGAACAAGATTACCCATGATGTTATATATAATTTCCTTACTCCTGTACATAGACTTAGTATCTATTTTCCCATTTTTATATGAGTAGAAGTATGAGATACATTTTTTATAATCACCTTTTATTTTAGTAAAGTCATAGATATGTGATTTCAACATTTGAGGTGCTACTAATACCATCACTACAATCAATACTGCAAATAACTTTCTCATAGAACTACCCTAAAAAGAATTACAAAGAATCATTTATGATACAAACTTAACTAATTGATTCTTTCTTGAATCCACTTTTTGATATTAATCAATAAAAGATTACCCCCCATAATTCATTTTATATTTCATCTTCTTTTGCATTACGGCTTGTAAATCATCTCCGCTTGCTTTGAGTGTGACAGGGGCTATATTTACTGTACTTTCTATTTGACGAAGTGTTGTTCTGCTTTTTACCAGTTCTGCTTTTATCGCTTCGTTGTCAGAGCGAAGTTCGGCTGTTTGACGTTCTAAGGCACGGATATATACACCTTCAGTTGTCATACTTTGTGATAACGGCATGGTCTGCGGCACTGCAACTAACGCCCCGTTTGGTGCTACCGAAAGATTGTTACTCATAAGGACTTCCTTCAAAGTTAGTCCGTTTAATGTGTTCTTTGATTCTTTGTACGTGCCGAGTACTTCCCCGATGGAAACGCCGTTTTGCAAGAGTGAACGAAGTTCGAGAAACTCTCTCACTTGTCCGCGTATAATCGGCTGCTCCAAAACTCCCTCACCTTTGTGGACTACGCCAGCGGCGGTTAACTATTTATTTATTTCGTATAAATATATTCTTCTTTTGAAACCGGCTCTTTAGTTGACGCATCAAACTCTATGGATTCTATTAAATTGCCAAAACTGTCATATTTATATGTATATTTTCTATAACACGTTTTCATATCACTGTACAATGCCTCTTCGGTATTATTACCCTTTTCATCATACTTTAATATACTTTTGATGTAAATTACACCTTTCCTATCATATTGAATTTCTTCAATTATATTTCCTTTAGCATCATATTTATACGTAACTTTTGCACTTATTTTCCCATCTAATTCATACGAAGACATGGTGCTTTCCTGACCTTTTGTATTATATGTGTACGATAAATTAATGCTAGGTGATTCATTTGGTCTCAACAACAACACCTTTGTTTTCATATTTTTATTGTCGTACACACAGCTATCAATAAAATTAACAGCACCATCAGGTTTATAATAGATTTTTTTTGAATTGTTACCCTTGCTATCATAACTATACACAACAATCAAACTCAAAGAGTCACCATGTTTGAATGATGAATATTTTATTTTGTTTCCTTTATTATCATACTCTGTCGTGTTTCTAGACTTGACACTATTGTCAGAATTATAATAAATTTCTCCAATTGTATTGCCAGAATCATTGTATTCAATTTCATTTTCTTTATGCTTCGACTTTATATCTATTTTGCCAAATTTATATGAATATGTATAAGATATACTTTTCTTAAAATCACCTCTTACTTTATCATAATCATAAGGATATGAACCTGAACGTAGCATTGTTGGAGATACAAAAGCGACAACTACAAAAACAACTACTTCCACAAATAACTTTTTCATAAAACTACCCTAAAATGAATTGTGAGGAATCAATTATACTACAAACATAACAATTTGATTCTTTCCTCAATCCAGTTTAAATAGCGAATACTAAAATATTACCCTCCATAATTCATTCGATACTTCATTTTTTTCTGCATAACAGCTTGCAAGTCATCACCGCTTGCTTTGAGTGTGACCGGCGCTATATTTACTGTGCTTTCGATTTGACGAAGTGTAGTTCTGCTTTTTACCAGCTCTGCTTTTATCGCTTCATTATCAGAACGGAGTTCTGCTGTTTGGCGTTCTAATGCACGAATATATACACCTTCTGTCGTCATGCTTTGTGATAACGGCATGGTCTGTGGCACTGCAACTAACGCCCCGTTTGGTGCTACCGAAAGATTATTACTCATAAGGACTTCCTTCAACGTTAGCCCACTCAGTGTGCTCTTTGATTCTTTATAAGTACCGAGTACTTCCTTGATGGAAACTCCGTTTTGCAGAAGCGAACGCAGCTCGAGAAACTCCCTCACCTGCCCGCGTATAATGGGCTGCTCCAAAACACCCTCGCCTTTGTGGACTACGCCTGCGGCTTCGTCCCGCGCTCCGTCTCCGGTATATCCGCCTGTTTTGAATCCCAGTGCACCTTTGGCTGCCGATAAAAGCCCCTGCACTACTGCAAGCAATGCACCGCTGGCAATCGGACCGAATATAGGACCAAGGAATGAAACCGCACTTGCCAAGATAGCAGGAGCATACGTCATTATAAGTCCCGAAACCGCATCGAATGCAATGCCAAGAGTTGCCTGTTTCGCTGTTTCCATTGTGAGCTGACCGCTTACTGCGAGTGCGCCCAAACTTGATGCGCTCGAAATCGCAACGTCATCAACCACGCTTCCGGCATCGTTAAAGAAGCTCTTTACACCTTCGCCTACACTTTCAAATTGATATTTGTTAGCTTTCAATCGCTCGCCGATAGTATCAAAGGTTGCACTCATATTTTTCTGAGCATTCTTACCTGTACTAACAAAGCTCTTTCCTAACGCAGCCGCTAATTTGTCGCCTATACCGACTTGTGACTGGCTCGATTTCTTCGATGCTTCATCTACAATTCTAATATATTCTTCATAACTGATTTGACGTTTTTTGAGTTGGTCGAGAGCCATTTCCGTAGTTTTTTCATATTCCTCTTTTGAGTTTTTGGAAATCTCATCATTGGACTTGGCAACGGTATCGGCAAACTCATTGAATTTGGCTTCCATACTACTGAATGCAGCATTAGCCGGAGCAAACGACTTCGTTATATTGTCATAGAAACCATTTGCAACATCTTTGCTAATTTGGATAATCCGCACCCCTAAATTCTCACTGTATCGTGCGGCATCTTCATCAATTTCTTTTCGAGTCTTGGCTGCATTCTCGTAGGCAATTTTTTTGAGACGTTCGTTTCCATGCGCCGCAGCTAATTCCTTTGCCAGTGTTTTATCAATTTCCAACAGCCGTTCTTGGCGAACGCGTTCAGCTGTATCAGGGATAAGTGATATTTCTAAGGCACGCTTACTGAATGCAGCTTCGATATTCAGGTCATTGATTGCATCGTTCGTTTTCTTTTGCTGCGCAATGACTAGTTTGTCATTTTTGACGACTTCATCCCTGATAGTATCATACACTGCCTGAACCTGCTTTATACGCTCATCGTCACCGGAAGCCAGTGCATCTTTCAGGTCTTCCTCAGCTTTAGCAATTTTTATATTCTTACTGATTATTTCTTCAAGCTCTTGCGCACTGTTTTTCTTTATCGAGTCAATTTTTGCAGCATTTAGCTCGTCCAACCGCTGACGCTCATCTTCTGTGGTAGCAGAAACTCTTTTTTCAATTAGCTCAACTAATTGTTTAGAATTTTGCGCTTCTGATTTGAGTATTTCCTCGTTGCTTTTTTGTTTGTTTTCAAACTCTTTTAGGCGAACCTTTCCATCTTCTGCTGCAATTCTGATTTGCGCCGCAGCAGCAATCGCTGTACGAGTATTCTCTAATTCTTGAATACTATCTTTGTATTTTTTCTTTTCATCTTCTGAAAGTTTGCTTATCTCTCCATCCGATTTTTTTGCTGCATTGATTTTTAATGTAATCTTCGCTTGTTCGGCATTACTATTTATTTGAATTAGCTTTTGGGCAAGTTTTGTTTCATTTGTTATAGTCAATCTTGCCTTAGCTTCTTCGGCTTTCCTATTTTCTTCGATTACGGCAAGCGGATCAATTTCTTTCTTTTGTATAGTTGACGCAGGTTTATCTTTAGCTGAGGGTAGAGTTGATTTCGCACCTTTTTTTAATGTAACGTTTATTGCATCAATTTTCTTAGCATACTCCTCTACTTCATTTTCAGATAGTAATTTTTCTGATAAATCCTTTGTTAAAGTCTTCTTTATATTTTCTTTGGATATTTTTAGAGCTGCTATGGCAGTATTAATATCATTTTCATCACCACTACCATTCGCTTTATCAACAGCTGTAGAGATTTTTTTAAGTTCCTCATCAATTTCTTTCTTAGCCGCAATTATTTTACTTTTTAATGCATCAGTATTAATTGAGTTAGCCAAATTTGAATTAAAACTTTTACCGGCATTCTCGGCTGCATCCTTGAATATCTTTCCGGAGAGAATATCACCTACTTTGCCCCAGTCAAAATTGACCACCACATCGCGGATAGTTCCCATGAACGCTTTGAATGCTTCGCTTGCTGCGGTAATATAGTGCGGAACCAACTGTACAATACCCGAAAGTTTACCAAAAAACCCTCCTGCTTTATCAACTTCCTTACCCGTATCGCCAATTTCCTTTTTCCCCGAACTGAAAATACCGACTAATTTCTTGATTCCCTCAAACAGCACTTGACCAACCGCCACCACATTCTTAAATGCTTCCACGACATTTGTTACAACTATCCCGACTACAGCACTGAGTATATCACCAAAAATCTTGGCTGCACCCGTAATATACCCCAAAATATCTTGAAATGTTTGCAAGGGGTCGAACGTAGCAGTAACATCGTCGGTAATATTAAATGCACTCTTGAAAGCATCCACAAGCGGTTGCAACGCATCAACTATTCCGTCAAATACTTTTACAGCGGTATCATAGAACACAGTGGCAATCGTTGCAGCAAAGGATAATTGCGCTACAATATTGGCGATAATAGCACCGCCGATAAACGCCAATACCGGCATAATAATAGAACCTACACGAGTAAAAACATCGCCAAGAGTACTGCCCAATTGCGTGAATATGGGACCGAGCGTTTCCTTGACAACCGAAAAAGCGTCAAACAAAACACCCATAACATTCGATACTATCGGACCTAGCACCTGAAATATATCAACAGCAAAATTCTCCAATACAGATTTGCCTGCATCAATCTTGGCTGCCAGAGTATTCATATTTTTGGCAGCACCATCAGTAGCTGCCGATGTGCCCGTAATTTCTTTGGTGAGCGAACCGACCTTCCCCGCTCCGTTAGCAAGTATTTCAGCGGCATCCGCATTTTCCTTCCCGAACACCTTTGTAAATGCAGTTGCATCACCCGATGCCTTGCCAAGTTCTTTTAGGCGTTCCTCGAGCGGCAAGCTCGTATCGGTAACTTTCTTGATGTCCACACCCATACTTTTCAAGCGTTCCAGTCCTTCTTTCGGAATCACATCCTGACCCGAAATTTTATCGAGAACACCCTTGAGTTGCGCCCCTGCTTCCGCTCCTGTTTTGCCGCCCGTACCAAGTACTTGAATGGCAGCATTGCCCTCTTCAAAGCTAAGGTTCGCGTTATGCATGGAGTCACCGGCTGATTTCATCGCTTCTCCGATTTGCGCAATATCCGCACCGCCTGACTTAGCTGCGGCTGACATTGCATTCATGAATCGTGGGCTTAGGTTCGCAACGTCATTAGCGTTCTTGGTGTCCACACCGAACTGCTGCATTGTGCTTGAGAGCGTACCGAGTGCAGTTTTAGCATCGGTTCCGCTTGCCTTTGCAAATGTATTTACACTGTCGGAAACTCTTGCCAAATCATCGGGAGTTTTGGCGATGCCTGTCCCGAATTCCGAAACTATATCCTGAAATGTAGATAGTTGTGCGGTGGCAGAGCCGCCGAATTTAGCTGCCATTGTCTGGGCTTGCTCACCGATATTGTCGAGTGCTTCGCCGCTGACACCAGTTTTTGCTCCAATGGAAGTAAGTGCAGTTTCAAATTTCTGCCCAACGTCGAATACTGTTTTCAGTCCTGATACGAGCAGTTCTGTCCCTGCGGTTGCAAGCCCCATCGGTGATGCCAAGCTCCCCAGTTTTCCTGCCATATCACCTAAAATTCCTGTAGTCGAACTTGATTCTTCTCTAGCTTTTGCAAAAGAATCTTTCAACCCACCGAACAGACCTCCGCTGCCACCTGTCCCTGCTTTGGCAGCACCTTTAATTGCACCTTCCAGCTTTTGAGCTTCGGAATTTGCGGCTTTAAGGTTAGTAACTCCTTGCAGGTATGCCTTGCTGGTCGTACCTTGGGTAACGCCGATATGAGCAAGTTCTTGCTCAAGCTTAGTTGCATTATTTTTTGCATCTTCTAGTGATTTGGAGAATGCCTGGCTAGGAGAGAGTTCTGTTGCTTCGTTCGCTGCTGCTGTCAGGGCTGCTTCCAATTTGTCGGCTTCCTGAGTTGCAGCTTTTAGTTTTGCTGAACCTTGAGCGAATGCTTCATTGTCCTTGCCTTGTGTTGCCTCGATTTGCTCAAGCTCACTTTTTAGTTTTTGAGCATTTACTTGTGCGTCTTCGTATGCCTTTGCAAATGCAGGGTTGGGCGTAAACTTAAACTCCTTCGCTGCTTGAGCAAGTCCTGCTTCCAATTTTCCTACTTCGCTGACAGCAGTTTCGAGATTCGTAGTTGTTTCGCTGTATTCCTGATTGGATGCTTCCTGCAATAGTTTTATTTTGCCCAGCTCTTGCTCTAACTTTACTGCTTTCACAACTGCTTCGTCGTATGCCTGTAGAAATTTTTCATCCGGTTGAAAGAGCGGGTCTTTACCTCTGGCATTCGCTAGTTTAACCCCAAAATTATCTACCTGTGCAGCTGCTTCTTTCAATGCAATCGAGCCAAGATGATATGCCTGGTTGTTTTGCTCGTTTACCAGCTTGACAGAATTTAGTTTTTGTTCTAAATTCTCTACATTTGTTTTGGCATCATCAAGTGATTTTACAAATTCATCGCTCGGTTTAAATACTGCTTTTTTGGCTGCTTTTTCAAGTTCTGATTCAAATACTTTAACTTCATCATTTGCTGCTTTCAGATTTATTGCAGCTTGTTTGAACGCTTCGTTACTTTTTGTTTGTGCAAGTATTACTTGAGCAAGTTCCAACTTCAGTTGTTCGGCACTGGTTTTTGCATTCTCAAGTGATTTGGTGAATTCCTCGCTTGGGGTGAGCTTTACCGATGCCTGAGCAGCCGCCGAAAGTTCTGCCTCGACCTGTTTCATTGCATCAGAAAGTTTATTTGCTTGCGATGTACTCTGCTCAAGCTTATTGCGGAATTCGTTCGCTTCCTGAGTATTGCCCTTACCTAGAGCAATCATACTTGCCAACCCACTTTTCAAATCAGCAATATTTGCATTTGCCCGAAAGGTCATGGTCTCGAAAGCAGTTCCTACTCTCGATGCGGATTTTGCACTTTGACTGAACATATCGTCGAGGGCAATACCGATTGCCCGAATAGCTACATATACAGTACTAGTGTCTAATTTTAGTTGAGCGGTTATTACTTCAGCCATATTGGTAAATGTTTTTGCAGCAGCGGAAGGCGTATTGGGTCCATACTTCGCGCAGAGCCACGTGGTGGTACAAGTGAATTTGCTCTTGGTAACTGTCAGCAACGAGCGAAACTAAGAATTTTGTTTCGTAGTCCCGTCCGGCGCACATCAGCTCTTCGATGGTTTGGGGCTTTTCGTAATCTTCTTCGTCGCGGTCTCCGTTTGATGAGAAGCATCCGAAACTTCGGATATAGTTGACGGCTTCGTTTTCACATTCGCAAAGTCCAAAAAATCTTCGGCTACCTCCTTGATGGCTTCCCATGTGAAGCTATCCGCTATTTGCTGTCCGGTGAGCGCTTCGAGTTTCATTGCTTTGAAATCCAGTGCCCCGGCAAGAATATCCGAATATGCACTCAGTTTTTCGGTGAAATATTCCCCATCTTCGGCTTCCAAACTCTCCTCCGATTTTGCGAATCTGAGTGCATCAGCCAATGGGATTGCTCCAGCGAGCACTGCTGCGTCGGTTGCCTGTTTGATGGTGGTTTCGTCGCCGCTTACCTGAGTGTAGGGAGCAATTAAATTTAATAGTTTTTCAAGTCCGCGTGCTTTGGTGATACGGGTTTGGGCTTTGGTAACGATTGCCATTACCGCAGCACTCACCAAGCCGCCGTGAACAGTTTTGAATTGCGGTTCGTATGCGGTATTTCCGATTATTAGCATTGTTTGGTTTGTATTCATTTTTGAGAGTAAGATGTACATTGTAAATTTTATATCGTCCCTAAAGGGACATCACTCTTCGAGTTTATTCATTGCTCTACCAATATTAATTACCTATCTGGAACGAAGAATTGATTGAACAAAGCCATGATACCATTTGCTCAGTTTTTTTCGACAGCACAGGACTATTACCTCCTGCACTGCCGAATGAAAAACTATTTTGAGAAATCACTTCCCAAAACATTAACAGTACTACGCAGTAGTGAGATTAACTCGAACAAACTCTGTATTAATAGGAATTGTTGTTAGTGCGCCGGTTACCAACGAAGAATCGAATGCAGCTGCAGGAATCCCTAAAGCTGCTGTAGTTTTCTTGCTTACTGTATCCACTTTGGGCTTGATGCGTTCGCCTTTTTTAAGGGTAATTGCACCAGAACCTTCTTTGAAATTGCCATGAGTAATTAATACCAACGTTTTATCTTCCTCGTCAGGGTTTGTACGCAAGTAAGTAATTGATACAAAACTATTTACAGCTGTGCCGGACGATGTTATTCCCGGTGCTTCGGTTGAATCTTCGTAATACTCTGTATTTGCAGTATCTCCGGTTTGATACACATCCAAAGCATTGAGTGCATCCCCTCCGAACTTATCTTGGTCAAACGAAAGTTCAATTCCTTTATTCAATCGAACCGGATTTATACCCGAACTGTAATTTTGAATTGCTTTCAAGAAAGCATCAGAACTTGCATCAACTGCCGTCAAACCGGGAATCATTGTATGTTGCGCTACTTTTACTAATCCGGTACCAATCGAGTTTACCGCAAAAAAATCGGTTCTATTCAAACCGCCAGCATAAGAATTTGCCATGTTGTTATCCTTTTTAATATTTTTATTATAATTTGTCTAAATGTCTTACCGTCCTTTTTACATATTCGGTTATGTAATGCTTGATTTTATCGGTTGTATTCCGGTTAAAATCCAGCATAAGCAATTCCAAATTTCTTTCTAGTTTGTTCCTCAATCCTTCTTGAGGAATATCATACCCTTCATGAAATACAGTAATTGTGCTGTCACCTACTTGATGCCCTGTTTGAAGCAATGAGAAGTCAATTGTTTCATGTACTCTGCATTGCCAGTATATATTCGCACAGTTTCTAAAAAGCCGGATAGCCCTGAATGCACTTATGGGATTATCACGATATTCAAAATGATGTGAAAGAATAGTAACCATCACTGCTCCGATTGTTTCACTGGCATTTGAAATTTGATTGAGCAAATCACCAATCTGATTTTGGACAATATATTCATCTGTATCCAGTGAAAGTATCCAGTCGCCCCTGGCTACCGTTTTTGCAGCATTCCTGACATCTGCAAAACTCCACTCATCGTAACATGTAGCACAATAAGTGATTTTCATTCCGTTCCGAACTGTATTTTCCTGTAGGGTGAATGCCCTGTCGGACGAACCTTTGAATGTCTTGCAAAGAATCACCTCTATTTCACCTGTTTCACATACAGGAAGATTCATCAGATAAGATTCCATCCAATTTCGTTCGTTATCATCATCATAGATAGTTACAATTGAAAGTATGGGACGTACGGTTTCGTTGTTTTCTCGATCCGGGCTACTTGAAATTTCTCTCAATACACTTTTTAATTGACTTGATCTATAATTTGAGCTAGCATTGATGATTGCATCGTTCATTCTGTAGTCCTATTTAACAATTACTGTTATTTCAAATGCGTCCGCGCCGTTGTCGCGGTACGCCTGTCCGTTTGGCATGGAAACGTATTTATCATTTCCATCTTCGTCTGTAAATTCTGAATTGCTCGCAAGCAATTCCGTGCGTAGTGATTTGTGATACGGCTTTACCGAATCGTCTGTCCGGAGGTAAATTTTATAGCTTTCCGCGTCCTCGACCGTTGCACCGCTTTCCGAAATGTCTATTTCCACATACCCCTCGTAGGAAATAAACGCGGACGGTTTTTCGGTTGCTTCCTCATCGAGAAACGTTTCAAAATCCTTACCGTTGCCGGTGTAGATATGACCTATAAAACTTGGCAAAGCCGTTTCAATTAATTGCTTCAAAAACTCTTCGGGTGTCATTGAATATTCCCTTTCGCTATAAATCCTATTGTATTCCAAAATGCGTTGGCAAGCCGTTTCCGTTCGTGAATTTTCAATCTCCCGCGCTTTGCCATTCCTTGAGTTGAATCACTATTGCCGTTCCCCTCACCCCTCAGTGCCAGTAAACGAGCTTTCCACTTGGAAAGGCGTGTTTTACTTTTAGCAAGACGCTTTCCGTTTTCGTCTGTGCCTTGCAGTGCTTTTTCACGTCCGATTATTGCCGCTTCGCGCTTTACCGCTTGGCTTGCAAAGCGAAGTGAATGAACATTCATTTTCTTGGCAAGAGTTTTTTTGAAAGCTGCTCGGAGGTCTTGTTCGAGTGACATGGTGGCTTTGGTAAAAGTTATGAACAACGTATATATTAATCATTTGCGACATATATCACAGCTTGTCATCCTGAACTTGATTCAGGATCCCCGTTGCAGTTCGGTCATGCTATTTCATACGTGCTTACGGAGATGCTGAATCGAGTTCAGCATGACAGGACGGTTAATATTTTATATGCAATTATCGCATAAACGCCGAAGACGTTATACTCGAACTCGGCACATCCTCCGCCAGACCGCCAAACTGGAGGCGTTCACGCTCATAGAGTGAACGGTAGAGTTCCAAACGCAGACGGTTTTTAGTTTCTGCTCCGGCATCGTTTTTTTGATAGAATATACTGAGCTGTTTGAATGCAAGTACGCGGGCAAGGCGAACCGCATTTTTGTCGGTGGCTTCGTCGAGCGTAGAGCCGTCGTCATCGAAGGCAATGCCGAGTGCCTGTTCGATGTCGAGCTTCATCTCCAGTTTTGCAGCGTCTTTGTAGAGCGATTGCAATACTTCGTCGCTGTATGCCTGAGGATTGAGTATATCCTCGTTGCCGCTTCGGAGGATGTCTATGTTTGCTTCAAGGGTTTCGTAGGTCATGGGTTGTTATGTAAGGAATAGATGTGTTTGAAATTGTTTCCATGTTCCACGGTTGAAACCATGGGCTATGTTTGCAAGAATAATCTTTGCGAACCTTTGCGCTCTTTTGCGACTTTTGCGTTAAAAACAAAGTGTAATTTTGCAAGTGTTCATCAACGACTAAGCTGTAAATGACATCTCATAAAATGTTCGTATAATTTACCGTCCTGTCATGCTGAACTCGATTCAGCATCTCCGTAAGTTCGTAGAAATAGCTCGTCGAAATTAGCACGACCAATCAGCCACGGAGACCCTGAACCCTGGTTCAGGGTGACAGGGGTTAAATATTTTTAGTCATTACATTATTTTTGCAGCTGTCTCGGCGGCTGTCATAAGCCCAGTGCGCTGCATGTTTTGAAATTCTACATACAATCAAAAACACTCCTGTAATAACAGCATATAAACCATCACCCGCTTACTTTGTCAGCACACGGATAATCTTAATATCCGATACATCATCCGCTCTCGACTCCCAGTTTGCTGCTGTTTGGAGATTGGAATCAGCCGGATTCACCGTTGTATCCACGTAGGTTGTATTGATAATATGAGGACAGTAATCCAAATCCCAGCGCAAGGTTTGAGTAATATTTTGCTTGGTCAGATTCTCGATTAACTTCATGGACATTTGGCGTTGGTAGCCCAAATAGAACGGTTGCCCGCCAACCAGATACGACGGATATGCGCCGGTCGAAGCAATAGTTACCGTCGGAGCGGATGTATAGCCCGAACCGCCCGCAGTCACAGTGATGCTAGTCACTTCGCCGCCTGTGAGAACTGCCGTGCCTGTTGCGCCTGTGCCGCCGCCGCCGGTAATGGTCACTGTAGGAGCAGAGGTGAATCCTCCCCCTTTTTCGGTGATGGTGAATGCTGTTACTGCGCCGCTGCCTACAGTCGCCGTAGCTGTAGCGTTCATCTGAGCGCACAAATCATCGTCCACTACAAACCGTTTTCCTGCAAAACTCCCTAATTGACCGGTCGTTGCAACTTCCTGCCCTTGAACAAATTGCGTGTAGTCCACCAGTCCGAGTTTGAGCATGTTCGCATATTGGTGCGAGTGCAGAATATGAGCCGTAAGCAGCGAGGAGTTACGCCCTAAGATTTGCTGACCGTTGATGATAGCAACTTCGTCGAGCAAACCTCCCGTACCACCTGAAGTATAATCGTAACTGTGCGTGGTAGCAAGTGCGCCGCCGTAACGGAACAAACCACGCAAAATTGCAGCATACCGTTTTTCGATATTCAGGGTATTGCGCTGCGCTATTTGCGGGGTGATGAACTTGAGTCCGTCCACACCGGAAATAATCGTGTCGAGACTTTCCTGTTCGACAGCGTCGTAGCGGCGTACTATCACCCCTTTGATTTCACCGTAGGAAAGTGTCTTCACGGAGATGTCGCCGGATGAAGAACGTTGGTTGTCGTCGCCCAAAAATGAGAGCGATTTGAGGTAGCGTGAGTGGTAAAAATCACCTCCTGCTTGGAATGCAGGAGCCGGATCGTCGAATACCAATCCGTTTGCGAACAGTGTGCCGTAGGTGGGCATCAGTCGCTGTACTTCCGCCTCGTAGAGTGCGGGGACAAAATCAATTGCCATGTTAAATTCCTTTCATTAGTTTGGTGTATGCGGTCGGGTTAGACTGCATTAATTGGTAAAGCTCGGTTAGGGTCATGCCTTCCAGACTCGGAATCGCACTCCCTGCCGCGCCGCGTTCGTTCCCCTGCGAATTACCGACCGGTGAAGCTGCAGCAAAATCTCCGGCTATCATTTCCAAAACGTTCAAATCTACAGTTTGGTAGTTCCTCGCTTTGTCCTGCGGAAGCCGTGCGAGCAGTTCTTTGCGTCTGGCGGTTTCGACAGCATCAAGACGTGATTTTTGCGTTTCGGAGAGTGATTTGAATTCACCGAGTTCCCTTTCAAGACTAGCCCTTAGTACGGCTGTACTTGCTTCTTCGGTAAGTTTGCGCTGGTCAGCTTCCTTCTCGCGGATTCGGTAGTTTGCCGCTTCGTCGTTTGCTTTTTTGCGTTCGGCTTCGGCTCGTGAGACCTTGGCGGTCATTTCGTCTATAATCGCCTGTATTTCGGGTGAATACTTATTCACCGTGGTGTTTTCGGGACTCCCCGTTTCTGCCCCACTTGGGGTGGTTGGTTCCGGC
The DNA here is from genome assembly GCA_964527785.1 of uncultured Chitinophagaceae bacterium. GTDB lineage: Bacteria > Bacteroidota > Ignavibacteria > Kapaibacteriales > UBA961 > JADJXV01. The sequence continues at coordinate 5,661 of CAZGNO010000055.1, read as the reverse complement.
ATTTTTTTCCTTGTTTGTTGTGAAAACCTAATAATCTATGTGGCTGACTATTAATCCTCCTCGTTCCCCCTTTATCAAAGGGGATGACTTAGTATTCATATAAGACTTACACTTAAATAAATAATAGATATATTTTCTTGCATCCCCCTTGTTAAAGGGGGACTGAGGGGGATTCCTGCGTGTGATGGTGATAATTCTTCTAAATCCATTTTGGTTGAAGGATTTAGTGGTTGTGATTTCTAACGTGTGTGAGCGTTATTGGTCTGTGGCTGCGTTGAGAATTTTGATGATTTGTTTCAGTTTCTCACAATCTTTGTGTGATTTATCTAAATATTTTATTTTTCAATACCTTCAAATGATATTACTTCATCTAAGTTTCTGATTCTATTACCTGGCAGTAATCGCCCCTTTATTTTTACCAGTCCTCCGCCTTGACCATGAGCCTTATAAGCAACTTGATATAAATCTGAATTAAGATTTACTTTTGCATTAACAATTTCACTGTCAATAATTAACGCAAGTATAACTTCGCCGAATCTTCTCCCATCATTACCTTCGTCACCATTTAGACTTTCCACTGTTCCAAAAAAAGTATCAAATGTTTCCTTCTTTTCAGGTTTAAAGTAATTTTTTAGTTCATCAAGTTTTGACTTGAATGAATAAGGAAATTTAACAATTTCAGGAACTTGCGGAGGTGGTAATTTAGTGCGGTATGCTCTACTCCACTGAAACATTAATTCAAAGGGTAACTCTCGTTCATCGTCAAAAAGACTGACAATTGAATCGCAAAAATTATATGATATTATCGGTTTTTCAATACTTTTTTGCTCTTCAAAAAGCTCAATAAAATTATCTTCTTCTATAGTTTTAACAAGTTTTGATGCACCTTGATTAATAAGTTCAAATGCCTTCCTGCTATTTGGAATTGAAGTATTATCATGATCAAAAAGATTTGCTGTTGGAGCTGCCTCTAGTTTAATAGGACAAGATATTTTCAGAATAAAACTTCCTTCTTCTGTATGACGAAATCTTGTTTTTTTAATGAGTTCCAAAGCCTCTACCTTTGCAATACGCTTGTGATATAAGACTGGGTTTACAACTGAACAACTTGCAGCCATAATCATTTGTTTCGTCGCTTCAATCGAGTCCAAAGCTTCTTGAAATGAAAGGGAGTTGACAATTTTATTCTCTGAGTAATATCTGAGGCTTATAACATCATCATTTACTTCTCTGATTTCTTCAATAACATGAAAAATCGTTTTTTTTCTTTGTTCAGCAATTTTTGAAATGGATAGCTCAGCCAAGTCATTATATTCTTGACTGCCGGGTTCAATTGGAAACATTAATTGTTTGTAATCGTTATTTGGACTATTTAAAACAAACAATCCATCTTTAATAGCTTCTTTTACAAGAACCCAACCCAAACTCTGAGCGTAATCTCTTATTTCTATTGGTGCCACATCAATTTTACGCATATTTACAGTACGTTATATTTTGGAATATTGCCTCGACCAATATCTTGACATAATGTCACGATACTTTCGGGAGTAAGTAAATTTGCTTTCGGCAAGTAAATAGTTTTACTCACCATATTGTCAGTTTCTTCAGCACCGTATAAACATACCCAATATGCTGCATTTTTAAGTACTAACTCTTCATGCGTGACTCTTAACCAATCCTCTTGTTCAGAATGCAAGAATAGAACAACTAAAATTCTATGAGGCTCACCTTTCTCTTTCCTCATCCTATCATATGGCTCAATTCCTTTAAAAGAATAAGCAATATGCGTATCTGTTTCCGCACCTTTATTAAAGGTTGCTTTTAGCTGTATTCTTAAAGATACATCTGTTCGATACGAATTCTCAATTGGTGCACGATAGTCAATCTGAGCGTCAACGCCATAATTATCTCCATGTCTGTTTTCAACTTTGCAACTTAATCCAGCCTTGCTGGCAACTGCATGTAAGTATGCATAACTCAATTCGGACTCAATATCATTAGGTTGAAGAGGCATACGATGTAAATTATTGGTTTACTTCAAAAGTTTGTTAATGTAACTTTGTATTATCAAATCAACAAACACATGAATCCATACAGATATATGCAAAAATATAATTTTATTTGATGATTGTACCCTCAAATTTACCCCCAGAGTAAAATATTTTCAATTGCCCCAGTAATAACTACCCTTTACAACTAACTGTAGGTCCACAATCTAATGCAACAGTTTAAGTTGTTATTGGTCAGTGGCGATACCAAGAAGTTCGACGATTTTTTTAATCAATCACAGTATTCTCTTTATCCGTTTTGCTCTGGGAGACTCTGTGTAAAACTCTGTGTCCTCTGTGGGAGAATGCCTTGAAGATTTCCTACAGAGTTTCACACTGTTATTGGTCGGTGGTGATACCGGGTGTTTCAGCGATTTGCTTTTGTTTTTCACTATCAGTAGTGAATTTGAATACTGCGTTCTTGACTCTGTTCAGCCACTATGTTTTTTGTCTGGTGAATAGGGCATGGTAACACCTTTTGTTTGATATTATTCTATGTGCCTATGTTTCTATGTGGTTCAATTGATTAAGAAGATTTTTAACCACATAGGCACATAGGTCACATAAAGAAAAAATACATTACACCATCATCTTCTTATTATACACCCGCTTGCAGTCCAGCGTCCCGGCTCCGAAATTAATCAACAGCCCGTTTGCAATTTCAAAGACTTCGCAATTATGGATGGCTTGTACTCTGTGTGAGTCAGTCAGTTTTTCGATGGTTTTTATTTCTACCATGATAATATCTTCCACCACAAAATCAACTATTGCCGTACCCACTTTTTCGCCTTTATAGACGAGCGTTATTGTTCTGTGGCTATTGCTCTGTGAGACTCTGCGTAAAACTCTGTGTCCTCTGTGGGAGAATGTTTTGAAGATTTCCTACAGAGTTTCACACTGTTATTGGTCGGTGGTGATACCGGGTGTTTCAGCGATTTGCTTTTGTTTTTCACTATCAGTAGTGAATTTGAATACTGCGTTCTTGACTCTGTTCAGCCACTATGTTTTTTGTCTGGTGAATAGGGCATGGTAACACCTTTTGTTTGATATTATTCTATGTGCCTATGTTTCTATGTGGTTCAATTGATTAAGAAGATTTTTAACCACATAGGCACATAGGTCACATAAAGAAAAAATACATTACACCATCATCTTCTTATTATACACCCGCTTGCAGTCCAGCGTCCCGGCTCCGAAATTAATCAACAGCCCGTTTGCAATTTCAAAGACTTCGCAATTATGGATGGCTTGTACTCTGTGTGAGTCAGTCAGTTTTTCGATGGTTTTTATTTCTACCATGATAATATCTTCCACCACAAAATCCACTATGGCAGTACCCACTTTTTCGCCTTTATAGACTATATCTATTTCTTCATCTCTTCCATATTCAATGTCTTGCAATGTAAATTCTTTGGCAAGGCACGTTTGGTAAATTTCCTTGTCGAATCCGTTTCCGAGGGCTTTATGCACTTCCACCGCGCAACCGATAATTGTATGCACCAAATCATCAATATCCGTATTTTTCATTTATTTTATTATACTATTCTGTAAAATTCCCAGCTTCCACTTAAGCTCAACTTACAGTAAATATGGTATATGTGCAAATGATATTTATGGTCACGTCACAATTTAATTTACCCGAAACACCCGTAAAATTCATCATCCACATTATTTTCATTCAGGAGTTCTGCCCCTTCTTTTGCCAGCTCTTTTAATTTCTTTTCTGCCGCTTCTTCATATTCCATAAGTTCATAAAGAGTCTTGCACTCAATAGGGGGTTTCTTGGTTTGTGTGAGTTCCTTCTCCGGCATTTGTATTTGCATCTGTTCCTGCTGTCTCTTGTGGCGAATTGTTTGCAGTACTTTGTCCATTGGTTTTTAATTTCTCCAAAAGTAATCGGTTTTTGATGAGGTATTCAATTGCTTCATCGTCGGTGGTGATTAGTTCATTTTTTACAAATCCGTTCACAAAATCCTTTGCTCCCAAGATGCCGTAATCAAATTGTGCTTGCCTGACAGCTTGCTCCGAAGCGGGGTCAATATACTGCTGCGTTTCACGGTAATCAATCCCCAATGCACACGCTTCCGGCAAACCCAACCCCAAATCAGTATTAACTATTTTAGCAAAAACCGTATAAAAATCATTCTCGAACTTTCGGAAAACATCGGCATCTTCGCTGCGAATTTCCATAAGTTCCCTGCGGTCAATCTGCATCGCAACACCTGACGGGGCAAGCCCCGGATTGGCGCTTATCAAGCTCTCGGGCAAACCCATTTTACGAAGTGCTTTTTTATAGCGAACATCCCGTAATTGCTCGATTTCCATAAAGGCAGCATTACCCGAAACGCTTGTCAAACTCGGCGCAATTTCAAACCCCTCGCCGGCAGTCACCTTGTCCACTTTGAGGAGTCGGTTCGGTGCAATTTTGATATTTTCCTTGCCAAAATTAGTCGCAATCCACACCGAGAATGCAGCATATACCACGTCGTTATTCGCGAGGAAACACAGCTTGTTATCGTCGAGCACAGCCGAGAGCAAGTCCCACATTCCTCCGCCGTAGAAGTCCGTCCGGCTGTTGTTGAATTGCAGCACGCACGCAGGAATTATACCGTATTTATTCTTTTCGTAACTTGTTTCCCGTCCTTCGCTGTCGAGAGTGCGGTAGGAGTCTGCGCTCCACACTTTGAATGTATAGCGGGAGTTTCCGGTTGCATCAGGTATATTGATTGGAATCCAGAGTTCGGTTATTTTTCGGTAATCCTTCGGGTCGGTGGCAAATCTGAATAAATCCGGTGGCAGAACATCAATTTCAATATTACCGTCGCGCACTGTGGGCATAACGAGAACGGTATTACACAGTTTTGCTGTTTTATGTGCTATTTTGAAAGCATTATTTACATTTGCGCTTTTATATGCTTCCTCAATAACTGTGTTGGGAATTTCGAATTTACGGTCAGGGGCTTGGGTGTAAAGTCCGCATAAATTGCGTAATATTCGAGAAATAGATTCTTCGACAGGAATAATATTATACAATTGATTAATCGTGTCATCCTGATTATCACTTGCAAAATCATTTTGGAGATAGGCATACATCAGCTTGCGTCTATCTGCCAAATCATCGGCTTCACTCCCCAAAAAACTTGTAAGTGCTCTGAAATATGACAGGTTATTCACCTCTTTTGCAAAAGGGGTAGCACCCCAAATTACGGAAAACGAAAAAGCGAATGCGCGAATATGGTCAGGAGTTCGGTTGATGGTGATGCTCATATATGATGGTGGTATTTGATAAAAAAATCAGTGCATGGTTTGCTGATTCTTAAGATGCTATTGTTTTCTTGTTTATCCCGAAGGTTATATCAGACAAATCACTTGTATTTGTAATCGGTTGATTAAACAGATTATATGAAACAGATTATATGCTTGTTGAAACATACTTCTCTACAATTCACCTCCATAAAAAAGGAATAAATGCAATAATTTTTACAATAAACAAATTAAATATTTTAAGTAAATCGTTATTGATTAAGTAGTTGGACTTATTTATTTTAATTTTATATACCCTGTCATTCTGAACGTTAGTGAAGAATCTCCGTATGCTGTTAAGCCCTGTATG
>CAZGNO010000054.1:21938-24359 GCA_964527785.1 uncultured Chitinophagaceae bacterium | reverse complement strand
CATCAGAATGACAGCTATACGATTACTACAATTTATTTTGTCACTTTACTTACTTCATTCAACAAGAAAGCCCTGTTACAGTAAGTAACAGGGCTTTCTTTCAGAAACTTCAGGGGAATTCCATTTATCTGACAATTTCGATTTTCTGAACTACTCGCTCTGAACCGCATTTTGCTGTGAGCCAATAGATTCCGCTTGATAGATTTTTCACATTTACAGAAACTGTTCTGCTTGTACCTGCTTCGAGAATTCCGCTATACACACTCATTACATTACGTCCCAAATTGTCGGCTAAGGATACATTTACAGTACATCCGGTTATTGAAGTAATAGACGTATTGAGCACATCGGAAATGGGTTGTGAAGAAAGAATTGTAAACGTAATGTTACTTGAAATACCCGGTTCTTCATTTACACCCACAGTCTTTACTTTTATTTCTGCTTCACTACTGGTATCAGCACCACACTCTCCCCGAACAATTACTTTGTATCTACCATTGCTACTTGGATTTGCATTTTTAATTATATATTCACTATTTGCACCGTCAGGTAATTTGATGCCGTCAAGATACCATTCATACGTTAAATTCTTCCCTGTTGCTGTTATTTTAAGAGCGTGTTCAGTACCTGACGGGACATCAAGTTTAGTTATCGGTTGAACTGTCACTTTTGTTGCTACTTTTATCACTAGCGCTACCGGTACACTGGTAGCAGGGGTACACCCTGCGCTTACATCCACTTTATATGACCCTGCATTAGAGTTTTGCGCTGACGGTATAATTAACGAATCAGAATTGGCACCAACTATTACCGAATTATTAAAATACCACTTATACGTGAGGTTCGAGCCAAGCCCTTTTACATGGAAACGAACGCGTGTTCCGGGGCAAACTGTGTCACTCACCGGATTCATCATGATCTGTACCGGTGTTCCAATCGTAAAAGGTATCTCAGTCTCAGAATGAATGCCCGATGCATGTACTAATCGTATTTTATAGTTAATACCCGGTTCTTGATCGGAAGGAATATTCCAAACATAGGTTACCTCGGCGGTTGGATTGGAGGTTAATTTCTTATACCATGTAGAACCGCCATTGCTTGACAGTTCAACGTCTATCCCATCACTGCTTGTGAGTCCGTCTGCTTTTGTCCATTTAATTGTAAGTGGTTGCCCCGGACAAAACAAACCGCCGTTAGGGGTAGAAATAGAAAGTGTACCAAAAGCAATCTTCGAGAAAAATCCGTCAATACTTCCTCCGGCGGAAGACTGAAATTCAGATGGAACAACTGTTAGATCCTCAGATGTACTGTACCCTGCAATGTAGGCGTCTCCGCGTGGGGTAGTCACTACCGAAGTGGCTCCTTCTTCACCCTTACCACCTAAATAAGTTGAATAAGCAACTTTTTCCAAGCCGGCCGGTAATCGTACCAGGAAAGCATCTTTTGTACCACTTAAGTTTGCTTGTTCCGGTGGTAACGGGGGAGAAAGTTCAGACATTTTAAGATCTTGCGAGGTTGTTTGCCCTGTAACAAATACATCAGATGAGGACGAGGAGATGGCAACACCTACAGCACTTTCATTTCCACTTCCACCAAACATAATGGAAGATGGTAATTCTCTACCGTTGTATGAGAGTCTTGATACAAAAACATCTAATCCGCCTTTATGTACGGCACTGCCGGTTGTAGACGGGAAATTTGCCTTGTTTCCGGGACCTCCCTCTGTTTCGCCTGCTGCAATTACGCTACCGTCCTTTAGAACCACCATCGAGCGGACTGCGTCATTTTTATTTGCCCCGATATAGGTAATGTAGTGATTATTAACATCTGAAAAAGTACCCGAACCATCGCTCATCTTAGCCACCCACCCGTCAGTGAATCCACTCGAATTGAAGGTGTTATTGTATGGTATGGGAGTGTTTTCCCACCAATTTGCAGGAACAGGATATGTAGCAAAAAGTCCTGCACCCGTTACACCGCCTACGTATATATACGAACCGGTTACATCACAACCAATTGCATAAGCAGCATCATTCCCTGTATTACCCATATAGGTAGAAAAGCCAATTGAAGAACCGCTTGCACGAAGCTTTAAAATAAATGCGTCGTACAGACCCTTGTTGGTTTTTTGATGAGGGCTACCGGAAACAGGAAAATTGATAGAATTAGACTCACCTGCTATACATGCCTCCCCGCTTGGATTTACAGCAATAGCAAGTGCTCTATCGTCTTTTGTACCACCGGCATAGGTACCGTACTCTAGTTTACTTCCATCCAAACTGACTTTTGCGATAAAACCGTCCAGTCCTCCGGTATATTCAGTTTTCCATCCATCAGCCGGAAGGTCAGCCGAATTTGTTTCTCCGCATATATAGATACCGTTATTCATATCTATGGCTACTCCATTTGCCTTTTCATCCG
>CAZGNO010000054.1:0-21838 GCA_964527785.1 uncultured Chitinophagaceae bacterium | reverse complement strand
CACTGACCGCGATTCTCGATATACGATATCGGAATTTGTCGCTTGTCTGACTCCGGCTGTCCATTCGTTTGTGAATAGGATATTTGCTCGGATGATACAACAAGTGCAACTATCGCAAAAAAAGACAGCATTTTACTTAACATGGTTGTTGCTCTCATAATTGGACTTTAGTGAAAATGTACATTTTGATGTAAATTCATGTACTAATATTTCTTGCTTTTTTAAGTAAGTTATAATTTTTACTGATCTTTAAAGGTCATAACACCGTTTTTACACGATTGTTGCCGATTATTATTTTACCATACCATACATCAATCATAAGAAAGCCCTGTTAAATTTTAACAGGGCTTTCTTATTTAGCTATAAAGAAAATATATTACCTGACAATTTCAACTTTCTGAACCTTACGGTCAGATCCACATTTTGCAGTAAGCCAGTATATTCCGCTCGACAGATTTTTCACATTTACAGAAACTGTTCTGCTTATACCTGCTTCCAGTGTTCCATTATAGACACTCATTAAATCACGTCCGAGATTGTCTGTTAACGATACATTTACCGAACATCCGGTTACAGAAGTAATGGCTGAGCTAAGTTCATCTGAAATCGGTTGTGACGAAAGGAGAGTAAACGTTACATTACTTGAGGTTGCCGGATTCTCGTCAACTCCTGTAGATACATCAATTATAGCTTCACTACTGGTATCGGCACCGCACTCACCTTTTACAATTACTTTGTATTTTCCTTTACTGCTTAGGTTTGCACTTTTAATTACATATTCACTGCTCGTCCCGTCCGGTAATTTGATACCGTCAAGATACCACTCATAGGTCAAGTTCTTGCCTGTTGCTGTTACTTTAAGAGTATGGTCAGTGCCTTGCGGGACATTATTTTTAGATATTGGCTGAACAGTCACTTTTGGAGCAGCTTTTACCACTAATGTTACAGGAACACTGGTAGCAGGAGCACACCCTGCACTTACATCCACTTTATAAGCTCCTGTATTGCCGCTTTTTGCCGATGCAATTACAAGTGAATCTTTACTTTCACCACTAATTTCAGTACCATTGAAATACCATTTGTAGGTGAGGTTTGCACCTAATCCCTTAACACGGAAACGTACCCTCGTCCCCGGGCAAACTGAATCCCCGACCGGATTTTCTAATATTTGAACAGGTGTACCGATTGTAAACGTTGTATCTGTTTCAGTACGAACACCCGATGAATGTACTAATCTGATTTTATAGTTAATCCCGGGTTCTTGATTAGCAGGAATATTCCATATATATGTCAAATCTGTAGTGGGCTTAGCGATGATTTTTTTATACCATGTCGCACCGCCATTACTTGAAAGTTCAACATCCACACTGTCATTATTTGACAGACCGTCTGTTTTAGTCCATTTTACTGTCAGTGTCTGTCCCGGGCAGAAAGAACCACCGTTCGGTGTATTAATATTGAGTGTACCAAACGCAATTTTGGAAAAGAATCCGTCTTGACCACCACCGGCAACGGGTTGATATTCATCAGCAAAGACATTTAAATCATCGGACGCACTGTTTCCTGCAATATAGGCATCACCGCGAGGTGTTGTTACTACAGATGTAGCTGTCTCTATACCCTTGCCTCCTAAATAGGTACCATACGCCACTTTTTCTAAGCCAACAGGAAGCCGAGCAAGAAAAGCATCTCTTGATCCCTTTAATTCTGCTTGTGCCGGAGGTAACGGGGGAGAAAGTTCTGACATTTGAAAATCTTGTGAAGAAGTTTGTCCGGTTACAAACACATCTGATGTCGTGGATGAAATTGCCACACCTACTCCGCTCTCATTACCGCTGCCTCCAAACATTATTGAATTCGGTAAAGCCCTTCCATTATAGCTTAGCTTTGATACAAAAACATCTAGTCCACCTTTGTTTTGAATTGATGGGTGAGGAAAACCTTTATTTACCGCCCCGCCTTCAGTTTCACCGGCAATGATAACACTGCCGTCCTTTAATACCACCAACGAACGAACAACATCATTTTTACTCGCGCCTACATACGTAATATATTGATTATTATAATCGGTAAATGCACCTACATCCCCTGTCATCTTTGCTACCCAACCGTCGGTAAATCCACCTGAATTGAAGGTTCTGTTGTACGGTACTCTATCAGGATCCATCGGGAAGCCCATGGGGGGGGTAGGATACGTTGCAGGGAAACCGGCACCCGTAGAACCGCCTACATACACGAATGAACCGTCACATCCTATTGCATACGCATAGTCTTCACCTGAGCCACCCATGTACGTAGAGAATGCTATAGATGCTCCGCTTGGACGTAGTTTTAAAATAATCGCATCGTTCAAACCTACGCGGAGTTTCTTATAAGCATTAGTTGATGTTGGAAAATTATCTGAAACTGACTCTCCCGCCACACATGCTTCAAGGTCTGGTGTTACAGCAATTGCTCGAGCGCGGTCATCCTTCGAACCTCCGGCATAGGTGCAATATTCCAGTTTTTTACCATCTGAGCTGACTTTGGTGATGAAAGCATCCAGCCCGCCTGCATACTCAATTTTCCATCCACTAGCAGGAAGGTCAGCCGAATTTGTTTCTCCACATATATAGATACCGTTATTCATATCTATGGCTACTCCATTTGCCTTTTCATCCGAACCGCCACCGATAAAGGTTGAGAATAGTAACGTTGTTGCCGTTTTGTCAAACTTCGCTATAAATGCATCCTTAACACCATTTGCCGTTGAATCATACGAACCCTTCGTCCATGGGTAATTCGGTGAATCCGTACCGCCGGTTACCACTACATTACCATAGCTGTCCATTGCTATTCCGTTGATTTCATCACTGCCGCTTCCTCCAAAATATGTCGAATATACCAGTGGGTCTATTATTAACTGATTACGGGTATCGTAATGACCTACTGAAAACTTAACTGTTTCACCGTCCATTACAAATTTACAAGGTATCTGCTCACGTTGCCCGTTGATATCCTGATATGCATAAATATTGCCATTATACATATCACCCAACTTCGTACTAAGTGTGACACCCTTGTCCTCACTTACTGATACTCCGTTTGCTCCGCTGAATCGAAGGGATATTGCCGATGGGTTGGCTCCCGGTTTCACTACAAAATCATAGCGGGGTTTACCCTCTTGAAAACTATAGATTACATCCACTCCGGGATAAACTTCCTCTCCGCGAAGCTTGGAATACACCGGTACATTCGACTGCCACTTCGACGGATTCTTGCCTATAAAGTAATTACGGTAACTCACTTGCCGGTCAATACCTGTCATTCGTACTGCAGATGCTCCTACAAGTTCCATTTCAATTACCTGACCGCTCCGTCTGACGGCTGTACCACTGTTCAGTTTATTTACAGCAGATTTACTGATTTTTCGAAGACGGGATTTCTCTTGGTTTACCTCGGTTGCGGTGGCAGGACGGGAAGTATAGACATCATACTTCAGTCCTTTGTTTGTCAGCCATACATTCATTCCTCGAAGTTGGGTCATGAATTGAACTTCCGATGTCCACTGACCGCGATTCTCGATATACGATATCGGAATTTGTCGCTTGTCTGACTCCGCTAATTTATTCACTTGTGAATACAACGTATGTCCCGACATCACAATCAGAGCTGCTACCGCTAAAAAAGATGGTACTTTACGAATCATAACAGTTACCTTTAAATTGAAAATCTTAAAATATAAATCTAAATTTCATTCTAACTCTATACAAAAGCACTTTAGTGTCTTCAAATTCACCAACTCCAGTTAAAAAATCAGCCAACTGAAATTATCACTTCGGAGGTTACAAAAAGTAACACGTACTTTGTTTATTTGTTTCAACTTGCTTATGTTTTCACAAACTAAAATTAATCTAGTAGATGAGCAAACCGCTTTTGACACTCTAAAGAAAAAAACATTACGGTAATTGTACATAAGCAGCCAACAAACTGCTATAATATGAATAGAACTCATCGCCTGCTTTCGCTTTTTTGATGATTTCTATGTTGTGGTGAGCTATTTAAAATGGATGGCAGAATTTTACACTGCAATTACAAGGTCACTATTTTTATAAAATCACTTTTATGCATTAACATTAACCACGTCCGCACCCTTACAGAACAATTCGCTAATTTAATACTTTCCCCTTATGACCATTTCCGGATTAGCATTCAAACAAAGAGATTACTACTTTGCATTTTTAGAATTTAATCAGCAAATTAACACTTCTACCTGATTATAACAAAAGGAAAATACTCATGGTTGAAAGATTCTGTAATTCAATCCAAATTTCCCGTTGGAAATCCGTATTTTCGCATACAAATAAATCGTTTGGCTTCCTTTATTATTCGGAGAAATTATGTCGTTTGAATTATTAAGAACACTCTGCGCAACCCCTGGAGTTCCAGGACGTGAAGAACAATTCCGTGAAGTTGTCCGTGCAGAAATTGGCTCTCACGCAGAGAGTATGACTACTGATTCGATGGGGAATCTTTTTGCTTTGCGAAGCGGCAAGGGTGAAAATGCCCGAAAAGTTATGATTGCAGGACACATGGATGAAATTGCATTTGTGGTTAAACATATTAATAAAGACGGTTTTATTTACTTTCATCCTCTAGGGGGATTCGACCCTCGAACTCTTATTGCCCAAAGAGTAAAAGTATATGGCGTTAGAACTCTAGATGGCGTAATTGCAATCAAAGCGGCACACTTCACTACACCGGAAGAACGTGGTAAAGTTATCCCGCTTAACGACCTTTTTATTGATTTGGGGATGTCGGGTGAAGAAGTTAAAGCTATTGTGAATATTGGCGATTGTATTACAATGGACAGAGACTTAATTACGATGGGACATTTCTACACCGGAAAAACACTTGATGACCGTGTAGGTGTCTATGTTATGCTCGAGGCATTCCGTAATTTCACCGAAAGCCAGGATAATATTTATGCTGTTGCTACTGTTCAGGAAGAAATCGGCTTACGAGGTGCGAAAACTGCATCATTCGGATTGCAGCCGGATATAGGAATTGCAATAGATATTACCATTGCAGCCGACACACCGGGTGTAGATGAAAAAGATTATTGTGTAAAAATGGGTGCTGGAGTCGGAATAAAAATCCTCGATTCATCAGCAATATGCCATCCGGGATTAGTTCGCTTTCTCAAGGAGCTTGCTGAGCGCAAAGGGATTAAATACCAGATGGAGGTACTGCCTGCCGGAGGAACTGATGCAGGAGGGATGCAAATGAGTCGTGGGGGAATTCCTGTATGTACTCTTTCAGTACCGTGCAGATATACACACTCGGTTGTAGAATCCGTTCATCGCGATGACGTGCAGGCAACTATAGATTTGCTCACTGCATTTTTAGAACATTCTCATGAATTTCAGTTCTGATTTTATTTTCGAGGCACTGTACAATGCCTTTTTGGAAATATCCAAAGATGCTTTTCTGCCTATTGAGGTAACTATATTTATTACCCAAAACACAAAGAATAATAACGAATAATTACTGACTTGCGTATAATCTTTCTATAATTAAATAAAAAGATTGCATTTTTGCAATGAACTGTTTTATTCACATTTATTTTTATGGAGTTTGGTATATGAGAATGTTTCGTAAGTTTTCACTAATAGCTTGTTTTACAGCTATAATTGCGTTTGGAGTTAATGGTTGCGCCACTGTATTTAAAGGTTCAACAGATAAGGTTTCTTTTTCGGCAAAGCCTGAAGGAACAAAAGTATATGTAGACGGTTCTATGATGGGTATAGCTCCTTTGGCACTCGAATTAAAATCCAATCGAGACTATGTTATAGAGTTTCGCAACCCCGGTTACGAGACTAAGACTGTAAGACTTAATAGTTCAGTCGGTGGAGGATGGGTAGTTTTGGATGTATTGTTTGGTGGACTTATCGGTGTTGTAGTGGATGCAGCCACCGGCAATTGGAACGTATTAGACCAGGACAGTTTGAATGCTGAATTGGAGAAGCAAAAATAATTTGTTACTCATCCAATTTTAGTATGGCATACTGATGCCATACTATCATCTTGACTACATAACCTGATTTTAAAAATACATCAATAATACAAAAAGCCCTTTGGAGAACATCCAAAGGGCTTTTTGCTAAGTCGGGGTGGAGGGATTCGAACTCTCGACCTCCTGCTCCCAAAGCAGGCGCGATAACCGGGCTACGCTACACCCCGTCTCTATTGGGAACACAAAAATGCAACTTTTCTTTCAAATGAGCAAACTTTATTACAAAAATTGAATTTTATCGGACTATTATCTGCTTGGTTCTTTTAGTGATTTGTCCCCTTTTTAAAACTATTTTAAAAAAAATCGCACAAAATGAAAAAAAAATTTGCGTGGAATGTTACGAACACCTATTTTTGCTCTCGACCTCCTAATGGACTCCTTTCGTTGTGGTGGTGAAAAGGTGAGAAGGGGAGTGCCCCTTGACGAGTGGTGACGTCAAGGGGCATCTCACTATCTAGGGGTTACCGACACTTTTTCAAACCAACATCCACTATCAGACTGCCAACAAATATAATTAATTCTAAAGCGTTGTTATGAATAGAATTGCAAATTACTTCCTCTTTCTTGTAGCCCTCGTATACATTGCTTCATCTCCTATAGGTTTTGCTAACGACGAAATTCCGGGAGCCCAACAGCAAAAGCCAATCGCTCTTACAAATGCTCGTATTTATACTATCTCGCAAGGTATTATTCCTAGTGGAACAGTGGTATTTGACAAAGGGAAAATCACGGCTGTCGGTCAAAACGTTCAAATTCCGGCTGATGCTACAGTAATAAATTGTATCGGAAAATTAATTTATCCCGGATTTATTGCACCTGTCTCAAGTATCGGTCTTGTGGAGATTGAAGCTGTCAGAGCCACACGCGATGTTGCCGAAGTAGGACAATACAATCCGAATGCAAAAGCTGAAGTCGCCTATAACCCTGAGAGTGAACTTATCCCTACAATTCGATCAAACGGAGTTTTGCTTGCAAACGTCGTTCCTGACGGCGGTATAATTTCAGGACGTTCTTCATTTATGCAGCTCGACGGCTGGACACGCGAGGATATTGCCCTTAAACGTGTAAGCGGACTATCTGTCCATTTCCCGCAAATGAGTGTATTTACAGCATGGTGGATGCGCAAAACCGCCGAGGAACAACGCAAGGAAAATGAAAAAAATCTTATAGAACTTAATAAATATTTTCAAGAAGCGAAAATGTATTCGGATGCTGCAAAAAACGGGCTTACGGAAAGCATTAAGGATATTCGCCTTGAAGCAATGCGCGGAGTATTCGAAGATAATGTACCGGTACTTATCGAGGCAAACGACGAAAAACAAATTCGCGGTGCAATAGCTTTCGTTCAAAAGTTTAATCTTCGTGGTGTTATAGTTGGCGGAAACGATGCGTGGAAATGTACTGATGAACTGCGAGAAGCAAATATACCTGTGATTATTCAACGTGTCCACAGCGTTCCATGGCGTGATGAAGAAGGATACGATGCTTGTTATACTCTTGCAGCTAAACTCGCTGCCGCCAAAATTAAATTTGCTTTTTCTGAAGGTGGTTCGTGGCAGCAACGTAATTTGCCGTTTGAGGCAGGAACAGCCATAGCGTTCGGATTATCCGAAAACGATGCCCTCCGCGCTTTAACGCTTGCTCCTGCTGAAATTCTTGGTGTTTCCGACCGAGTAGGTTCAATTGAAGTCGGTAAGGACGCTACGCTGTTTGTATCAAAAGGTAATGCTCTGGACGGAATTACAAATTCAGTTGAAAACGCTTATATTCAAGGGCGTGTAGTATCGCTCTCGAACAAGCAAACGAAACTCGCTAAAAAATATCGCACGAGATACGAACAAAAATAGCATCATTTTCTATGATTGTCTTGAAGCACTATAAAAGCCCGGTTTCAATAATAGAAACTGCGGGCTTTTTTATTTGGGGTAATTTGTTCATCTTTGTACAGTAATATTTGCTATTTCATAATCATTACGAAGGGATTAGTATGAAAACTACTTTGACAATATTCACAGTACTTGCTGTACTCTACAATGTTGGTTTTGCTCAAGATGAAGATGTGCTGCGTCCTCGCGGAGGTGGCAGACCGGGTGGGCGTTCTTCAAATTCATCATCCGGCTCTACATCTATTATGATTGGTATAGAAGGTGGGATAAACTATAATATGTTTTCGCAAACTTTGACGGGATTGGTACCTGATTCTCGCTTTGCAGCTTTTGAATCCGGGAGTGGAATTTCACCTTTTTTTGGTGCATTCATTGATATTGGGATAAGTCACAATTTAGGTATTCAAGCAAAATTTGCTTATGACCAAAAGAAATTCGACAACTCGAAAGATGGTCTCGTAGATTGCCCCGATGTAGGCACTTCAAACATCAACAGTGCACGAGTTACAAGTGAATATACCAATTCAATTTCCTATATTGACTTCACTCCACAATTACGATGGAATGTCACACCGGAATTTTTTGTTCTTGTAGGACCTACTATACATTTTCAGATTGGAAATGGAAGCCAAACAAACTCTGTGACAATCAGTTCAGAGGACAGTTGCTATTTTAATTATGGGTTACCTACTCAAACCAAGAAACTAGAATTTAGCTCGGATTCTATAGGTACAAACACAACTCGTGTCGGAGCACAGATAGATATCGGCTATAAATTTTCTCTTTCGCCTTCAATATTTCTTGTCCCTAAAGTGGGATTTCAATATATGTTCACAAAACTGGCAAGTGATCAAACAGGAGTGGATGACAGTAAACAATATACTACAGGTTTAGTTCCGATTACAGTTACCGACAAAATGCTTCACTCCCTTCAATTCTCACTTGGTCTATGGTTTCAACTTTAATTAAAATCTAAACAAAGGAAAAAATCAACATGAAAAATTTATATTTGAAATCTATTGGTATCCTGCTTGTTTGTCTGGCTGGCTTCGGTTCGGCAAACGCACAAAAAGTTGAAATCTCACCCGTTGACTTTAATTCTTCATCCGATGATTTCGGCTCGACAATAAGTCAAAACGGGAGATTAATGTATATTACTTCTGCTCGCAGTGGAGACAAACAGCAAGTTTATGTGGTAGAACGCAGTTCATCCGGTTGGAAAACTCCTGACGAGTTGGACGGCGATATAAACGATGCAAAACAAACCGGAGCAGTTACACTAACCTCCGACGGACAATTTATGATTTTCAGTGCATTACAACATTCTGTCAGTGGAATGGGACGTACAGATCTCTACAGTGCACGAAAAGTTGACGGGAAATGGACAGACATTCAGAATCTTGCGCTTCTAAATTCATCCGCATTTGACGCGCAGCCCTCATTATCAAGCGACGGACAAACACTCTATTTTGTGAGTGATCGCGAAGGAGGGAAAGGTGGAACGGATATTTATTTTTCTAAAAAAACCATCAGCGGCTGGTCAAATCCTATCAATGCAAGTCAATTAAACAGTGAAGTTGATGATATGTCCCCAATAATTGCTTCGGATAATGTATTGCTTTACTATGCTAGTAATCGAAGTGGAGGTGAAGGCGGATTCGATATTTATATTGCCAGGCGTTCAGGGGATAATTTTTCTCAAATTATGAATATGAGATCACCAATTAATACTTCTGCAGATGAATATTTCTATACTTCTGTTTCAAATTCAAGTACAGCATTTTTCAGCAGGACAAACTCAAACGGCGATTTGGATATTATGATGGCAGTTCCTAACCCCTTTCCGTCAGACCCTGTACTGCTTGTACAAGGTGTTGTAACAGATGCCTCTACGAAAGCACCGCTCGGCTGTGCAATTACCATTACTGATTTGAAAACCGGTAAAAAAGTAGCAGACTTGCGTTCAGACGACGCAACAGGTGAGTATTTTGCCACATTGACTTCAGGTAGAATCTATTCGGTAACAGCATCGAAAAACGGATATGTTTTTTACAGTGAACGTTTTGAAGTGCCACCTACCTATCAAGGCAGTACTGTTACCAAAGATATTCCTCTCTATCCTTTCTCGGAAGGAAGCACACGACTTCTTGTTTTCTTTGACTACGACAAATCAGACCTCCAAGAAGAATCCGTACCGGAACTAGAGAGATTGCTTGAATTTATGAAAGACAATTCAGCTATAAAGGTTAGCTTTGAGGGACATACGGATGATGTGGGGTCGGATGATTATAACGACAAACTCTCCGACAAACGTGCCGAAGCAGTCAAGCAATATCTTACCCAAGCAGGTATTGATACAGCAAGAATCAAAACAAAAGGTTTCGGTAAACGTAAACCAATTACCAAAGAAACTACCGACGAAGCGCGAGCACAAAACCGCCGTGTGGAAATGAAAATTAATAAGTAGGGTTTGATGGTAGATTTTAGAGCGTAGTTCTTGTGCTGACTGTTGAGACAATGAGAATTACGCTCTTTTTGTTTGATTGGTTGAAGAGCACTTATGCATAGAACTTAATTGAAAATCACAGCATCGTTTGTGAATGTTGTAGCAATTTGCTAAGTTGCAGATATAGAATGCATCAATCCACCCTCGCAAACGGAAGAGTCAGGATTTGTTCTCTTCATCTTTACGTATTCAAATACAAACAGGACAAGCACTTATGACTTCTCTCTTCGTTCGACGCAGCACAGTACTTTTACTTGTGCTGTGTTCATCTTTTGCTGTGAGCTTCTCTGGGGAAGGCGACGCAGAACTTGCCGCTAAACTCCAAACCCACGTTAAATATCTCGCTTCCGAC
Organism: uncultured Chitinophagaceae bacterium; assembly: GCA_964527785.1. Lineage (GTDB taxonomy): Bacteria > Bacteroidota > Ignavibacteria > Kapaibacteriales > UBA961 > JADJXV01. Next base: position 11,039 of record CAZGNO010000054.1, on the reverse strand, counting down.
GAACTTGAAGGTCGCGGTTCGGGTAGTGCAGGGAATCGCAAGGCAGCAGAATATATAGCCGGATTTTTCAAGCAAAACAGTATCCCTCCACTTGGCAGTTCATATTTTCAGGAATTTAATGTTCCTACGGCAATTACTCTTGCCGACGGTAACAAATTCGGGCTCGAAATTACAGTTCAGCAAATTGGCGTTCCGATTGACCAGGCAAAACCCGTAAAGGTGAATTGGAAAGTCGGCAATGAATATACACCGCTTTCATTCAGCGAGAATGGAACGGCAACCGGCAAACTCCTGTTTGCGGGATACGGAATTACTGCACCCGATCTACAATATGATGACTATGCAGGCATTGATGTAAAAGGGAATTTCATTATCGTTATACGCGGTACCCCCGACGGTGATGATAACCATGGTAAATTCAGCAGTTTCTCTTCGTTACGCTCAAAAATGCTGACCGCCCGTGAAAAAGGTGCTGCAGGTATTATATTTATCAGTCCGGCAGGTGACGGTGCAGATTCACTTATGGAGCTCACAATGGGGACAGCCGATAAGAATTCAGGATTGATTGCTCTTCACGCCAAAAGAATGGCTGCCTCGAAACTTTTCCCACGTGACCGTGCGCTTGTAGCTGCCGATGCTCAAATTCTTAAAACTAAAAAACCGAATAGCTTCGAGATTCAAAACTTAAAATTGACCGTTACGGTACAATTGACAAGAGTAGAAAGCCCTACATCGAATGTCATTGCAGTTGTACGTGGAACAAATCCCGCACTTGCTAATGAATATATCGTTGCCGGTGCGCATTATGATCACCTAGGTTGGGGTGAAGAAGGAACTCTCTATGCCGGTAAAGAGAAAAAAATCCATTATGGAGCAGACGACAATGCTTCAGGCACTTCGGGCATTATGGAACTTGCTGCAATTATCGCACATAATCCGGTTGAACGACCTGTAGTATTTATGCTCTTTAGCGGTGAGGAACACGGACTCCTCGGCTCAGCGCATTATATTAAGAACCCTCTCATTCCTCTCGAAAATACCGTGTGTATGTTTAATATGGATATGATTGGTCGGCTCAAGGACAACAAGATCAATGTACAAGGAGTCGGAACATCGTCACGGTGGCAGAACTTGATTGATTCACTTGGGAAAGTGTATTCATTCACAATTTCTACAGCAGCCGACGGTTTCGGACCCAGTGATCATTCATCATTCTATAGCAAAGACCGCCCAGTTTTATTTATTTTTACAGGACTACACAGCGATTATCACCGCCCGACTGATACATGGGATAAAATTAACTACGAAGGGGAAGCAAGTGTTGTCAGATTTGCTGAATCTGCACTAAGAACAATTGCACACACAGCCGAAAAGCCCGATTTTATCAAGGTAAAATCTACGTCCACACAAACGACCGGCGGCTTCAAAGTTTCAATCGGAATTATTCCCGATTACTCAGACAATCCCAAAGGACTCAAAATAACCGGGGTACGTGAAGGCAGTCCTGCAGAAAAAGGCGGGATGCAAGCAGATGATATTATTGTTAAATTTGGCTCGACAACAATCAAGAACATCTATGACTACACTGCCGTACTTGGACAAAGCAAGGCAGGTGAGAAACTCAAAGTGGTAGTACTGCGCGGACCAAAAGAAGACAAGGAAGTAACACTTGAAGTTGTACCTGAAGCAAAGAAGTAAAGTTGCTCCCTGACTATAAATTTTTAGCTCAATTACCATTATTGATATGCTATTCAGAGAATAAATGATGTTTTATTCTCTGAATACTCTTAATCCGCAAATCACTTTCAATATCTATCGGAGTAGTTTACAGAATAATCTCTACAATAAAATCTTTTGAGAAATGTCGCTTCTTGTCGAAAGATGCCATTGTTTTTGTGTTTGATAAAAAATAATGGAACTTTTTGATGGGTAGAGCAAGTATAACAACATACGCGACACTTTTTGAATATATAAATTGTTGTTTTTCAATTTTGTAGAAGCCGATACTATATGAAATTCCGCACCAGACTATTACAAATTGTAATAATCGCCTTACTGGTTATTCACCCTGCATTTTCGCAGCAAGCTGTCCACATCCAAACAAATTCAACAGGTGTGCGTATCAGTGTACGTGGATTACAAGCTGCAATCAAGCCCACAGGCAACAATGGCAAATCGAGTGCATGGATTACCAATAGCCGTTATGCAGCGATACCTTCCGATAAAAACGGAGCAGCATTACAGATTCTCCGAATCACGATTGCAATCCCTTATATCACTACAATCAAACCTGACCTTAGTGGTTTCCGAGTCCATACTGTTGCGACTGCTTCTATTGCACGGTCATCAGAGTTTTTCGGTAAATCCTCTGCTTCCGTTACAGAGATATTCCATCCGAATTTTGTGATGAAACCCTCGGTTTCGCTCAGAATTGCGGGAATTCAGAGAGGTGTGCAGATAGCCGACATTGAAATTCAACCATTCGACTATTCATCATCAACCGGTGAGCTTTCTATACTTGATTCTGCTGAAATTGATATTCCGTTTACTACAGTTCTTCCAAAGAATTTCGAGGAACTTATTTCGTCAGAACGTGGGGTATTTTCAGGTATTGCCAATCTGAATCAGATATCGGCTATCCGTCAATTAAAAGCTCACGAAGAAGCAAAAGCACCCCGCCCTTTATCTGTTGATTCAATAAACACATGGTACAATCCTCAAACTACCTATTTGCGCATTGCTACCACTACCGACGGGGTTGCACTCTTATCGGCAAAAAACATCCTTGCTTCTGCCCCTGAATGGAACGGACTTTCGACTTCCGGATTACATTTATTGTATAAGGGTAAAGAATATCCACTTGGATTGGATGATATTGATGGGAAAATTGATTCGGGTGATGAGTATTTTTTTGCAGGAAGACGAGCCGTCGGCGATTCAACATGGCAGAATTGTATTACACCCGATGCTGTGTTTTATCTCTATCATGACCCAAGTACAATCGGTAAACGGTTCGGGCAATTCCCTAATGTCCCTAACCCGAAAACTGAAATACAATCGGTTTCAATTAATAAACATATCGAAGAAGACCATTTCCATTACTGGGGAGATGACGATCCAAATGATGGCTCCGGACCAGTTCAATATAAGAGTGATGTTCTTTTCGATGAAGGTTTTTATTGGTCAAATCTCAATAACAACATCTATGAATTTCGCAAGCTGTTCACCTATAATATAATGGTAGCCCCTTCAGACCAAAAAGATGACATATTGCAATCTCAAATAGTCTACCACACCAATACCAGAAACTATTTCACCGAACCGAATTATACTCTAATAAGCGGTATAAATTCACAGGAACATTCTCGGCATACGACGAGTGGGGCAATGAGTGATTCACTGGCATTTACCATGCCTTCATCAGATTATTTAGGCGGTGTGAATCGCTTATATGTTAAGTCTGATACAGTTTCAAAGGACAATTCCGGCAGAGACAGGGTAGGTGATGCATATATAAATTACATTACACTTTCAGGTAATGTCAAACCCTTTGCTGAAATGGGGAAATCTGATTTTAAAATTAATGCTGTTTCGGAACAGTCCTATGTTACTATCCGTGGCTTTCGAGCAGCACAAGTTATTGTAATTGATACTGTCAATTCCTTATTTTCTTCGAAAACAGGCACATCCGGCACAACTGTTCGGGCAGGAGCTACCGGAGGTCAAACGCCACGTATTTCAATAGTACTGAATGACACTGTTCTCGTCTCTGCGGATTCCTCTGCCCTCTATGTTGCAATAGCCGATGCCCCGACTTTTACCAATATCCGTACACAACGTTTCGACCAAAGCGGCGGAGGGCTCAGGGGGTTTATAAATACAGCCCCTGCCGGAAGTATCGTTGTTGCAGCAAGTAATCTTCCATCATTATCACAAGAAATAAAACAGATTTTTGAGGAATTAGGAAGTCGGGAGATTAACCAAGTATCAGCCAATGAAACTTGGACAGGAGCTTTCCTAAAAGGGAAAAGTGACGCAACCCGTGAAAAACGTAGAGCAATATCTTCAATAGCTGAATTTATACCACATATTGGCGGGCAGTCATACCAAGCGGATATTGCACTTGCTGCAGGAACTAAATACTCGCTTCAATCTGCTGATGTACTTTCAGCAGAGATTCCAAGCATAAGTCGTGAACTGAATAGTAATCTACACGATACTTTGCAGCAATTTGATGCCATAATTATTACACACAGCAATTTCAAAGATGCTGCTGAAAGACTGGCTACATACAGGGCATCTCTGGGATGGAAAATCAAACTGGTAAGGGTAGAAGATATTTACAAGGAATTCTATGGCGGTGAAAAATCCCCCCACGCAATCAAGGCATTTTTAAAGTATGCTTACGACAGTTGGCAAAAGCCGACACCTTCCTATCTGACAATGTTTGGAGATGCTTCGTGGGACCCTCGTAAATTTGAGTACAATTCTACAGAAACTGATTATCTGCCTAGCTACGGCAGTCCGGTCAGTGATTTTTGGTTTACTTTGTTGGATGGAAAAGATCTCATACCCGAAATGAGTATTGGTCGTATTCCTGTACGTAATATGACCGAAGCCAACGATATGGTAGATAAACTTATTGAATACGATGCTTCACCGGCAGCACCATGGAAAAAAAACTTTTTATTCCTTTCAGGTGGCAGTGGAATTGACGGTAGGGTTTTCTATTCAAAATTTGACCCTTTAGTAGATTATTTAATTCTTCCGCCTATATGTGGTGATACAGCACGCATAAGAGGTGATTTAGGTGTGGAATTTGCCAAGCCAACCACTATTCGTAATGCAATCAATGACGGCGCAGTGTGGCTCTCGTTTTTCGGGCATAGCGCACCTACTATATTCGATCTGGACGGCTGGGCTGTTGAAGATTTGAATAATCGAGGACGGTATAATTTACTAGCCACATACTCCTGTAACAGCGGAGCATTTGCTAATCCGTACGGTATTGCCCGTAATGAATCCTATGTAATTACTCCTCACAAAGGTTCAATCGGAGCAATGGGAAGCACAGGAATTGGCATTGTGAACGATGATGCCTCAATTCAGTTTAGTCTCCATAGAAACTTGGCTGAAGATACGGTGCGCTTATTGGGTGATATTCTCAACAAAGCAAAAAGAGGTTGGGAGAAAGGCCTTGAAAATACATTAATGCAGTATGCTCTCATTGGCGACCCGCTTACGAGATTGACATTAGATAATAAGCCCGATTTATATTCTCTGTCGCAAGAAACAACTATTACCTTACCGACAGGTGAAACTATTATCACTGAAGTAGATTCTGCAGTAAATGCAACTTTTGCCATACGCAATGCCGGCATTGGTAATGACCTGTCAATTCCCATACTTCTTGTTCACCGTTATCCAAGCGGAGCAGATTCTTTGAGCATGACTTTGGGTGAATTATGCAGCCGTGAAACTTTGAGTACTCCACTCATAGTTAAAAACCGTCCGGGAACTCATACCTTCACAGTCATCATTGATCCCAATGCAATTCTCGATGAAGTGAAACGCAATAATAATGCAACTTCAATTTCATTTGAAGTATTTAGTGCAGGTCTTGCCGCCCTTGACCCCCAACCATTTTGGGATGTAGATGTACAAAAACCTGCTTTTCGGCTAGTCCAACCGCAACTGATTCTTCAGGCAGAATATGAATTTATGATTAGGGCTGCAACCGGCGATACAATAGCACACAGTCTCACCAATCAACAGTCACAGGAATTGACGCTCCATGAAGCATTTATTGAATGGATGCCTCGTGTCAACCTTATTGTCGGTCAATCTTATACTCTTTCTGCTCGAATAAAAAATCTTGCGAATGAAAAAACCAGTACATGGTTGAACATTCCTTTTCATGCTGTTGCCTCTCAGCAAGAATATATCGCAGATTGGAAACAGCAATCCAAACAAGAAATCCTGACTAATTCATTCCGTGATATTATATCTGAAAAACATACAGATTCTACATACAGATTACGGCTTAACACCTATCCTGTTCCTCTGTCTGTTACTGCCAATAATGGCTTCGACCGTTATGCAAAAATTAGAATCAGTACATTTGAGCCAATTGGTTTTAATACACTTACGCGTTTTAATGTTGCTCATTTAACGCCAAGAGATACTTCATATAAATATTTTGACTTCGAAACATTCTACAATCAAAAACTGCGTTCAGGTGATGCTGCCGATGTAGTCAACTATTTACGGGATTCAGTCCAATTAGGAGATGTAATTATTATAGGAGCATCGGACGGTGCATTCAATAGCTTTTTATATTTTTATCATCCTGATTCCACGGGAAGTATGAAAAGTTTGAGTGATGTCCTCCATAAATACTATGGCGCAACACTGATTGATTCTGTTTACTTTGGTAAAAGTACACCTGCAGGAGATACAATAGCAAACGATGTTCGTCACGCAACTTCGTATGCTTTAATTGCACGTAAAGATACAATTCCTCATTCAATCAAAGAAGTATATGATTTCTGGAAGAATACTGTGTCTTTGGAGGATACGCTTCCGTTCTACTCCCATTCAGGTGAAATTTACTCACCTGTTATCGGACCGGCAGCGGATTGGGATTCACTTCATATCAATGCAATCATTCCTCCGTTGTCATCTATAAAAGTGGAAATTTATGGAAAGAAGAACAGCTCCGACCAGGAGCTTTTACTCAAAACCGACTCTGCCTCGTCAATCTCTCTGCACGATATTGCCGCTAAGGACTACCCGTACCTTCGTATAAAAACATTACTTACACGAACACACTACAAATCCGAACCGACTGTTTCCGACTTTGAGTGCTTTTATAAACCAACCGTGGAGTATGCACTACTGCCGAGCAGGACATTTGTCACTGATGACAACCTTTTGCGCGGTGACACCTCTACCTTCAATTTTGAGCTGATGAATATAGCCAAGAGAGGATTGCCTGATTCGTCGGATGCAACAGTAAGTATTCGACCGGAAGATGGCAGCGGAAGAACTTTCTCGTATTATCACCCGTTACCGAAACTTCTTTCGGGTGATGTTATCGGATTTACCGATACACTACCCAGTAATGAACTTGCTACCACTTCCAGAATACAACCTGAAATTGACGCCAAAAACCAACTTCATGAAATTTATCGTTTTAATAATAAATCTTCCTCATTTTTCCATATTCGCGAAGACAGCATCAATCCGCACATTGAATTGCGAGTTGACGGCATTGCTGTGAAAGATTATGATTATATTGCCCCCGAACCTCTCTTAGAAATTATTATTCACGATAATTCAAATTTACTCATTGATTCGGCGAAGATTCGTATTCGTGTCAATCGCTTTATTCAGCCGGATACTACCTCTCTAAACGCAAAATTTGAACGCATCAAAGGGCAAGGCGATTCGAAGGCACGACTTTCGTTTATTACGAAACGCCTGGAAGAAGAAAATATCATCCAAATTACTGTTGAAGATGCTTCTGCCAATAAAGATACACTTAAGATTTATCTCAATGTTTCAAAGAATGGTGCAATTAAAGATGTGCTGGCAATCCCAACTCCGACAGACCTAATAACTACGCTTAGATTTAATTATATAGGTCAAGAGCAGGATTCGCCCGCTACACTCGACATCTTCAGTATTACCGGTGAAGCTGTCCGTTCGCTTACGACGAATGTTCGAATCGGTTCTAACACTTTGATTTGGGATGGGAATAACAGAGTCGGCGACAATGTACCGAGCGGCATATATTTCTATCGTTTGAATGTACAGGCACCAACATACAGCGAGCCGTTTTTCGGAAAGATTATGATAACTAGATAGAAGTAATTTTTGCACTCACTGAGATTCTTCAGTTGCGGACAATATACTGGAAGGGAATGGAAAATTCTCTCGTTATGTTCAAATCAAATCTTACGAACAAATCAAATCGAAAACCGTAGAACAGTTGCTTGAGAGTGCTTAGACTGCATACAGTCAGCTCAAAAAGGATTCTTGATAAGGAATTATTGCAGTAAATGCTTAATCCCGGAAAAAAACATCAGTAAACCCACTTGAATTTTTAGTTCTTTACGGTCAATAATTCCTGCCTTTTAATCCACCAAAATTCCGTATTTTTGTGCTTAAATAACCATAAAAAAGACGCTTTTGTGTCTTTTTATCTTCTTATTTGGTTTGGCTTGTCCCACTGTCTTAGCACGAGTATTGTATGTCCCTAACCTCCGAGCATATTCTTCCGGTACTGATGGAAGACGAAATGCGCAATTCCTACCTTGATTATTCCATGTCCGTTATTGTTTCGCGAGCCCTTCCGGATGCCCGTGACGGACTGAAACCCGTTCACCGAAGAATATTATATGCTATGTACGAACTTGGCTTGATGCCTAATCGCGCGTATAAGAAATCTGCTCGTCTAGTGGGTGAAGTTTTGGGTAAATACCACCCGCACGGTGACAGTTCGGTGTATGATGCAATGGTACGTCTGGCTCAGGAATGGTCACTTAGATACCCGCTTGTGGACGGTCAGGGCAACTTCGGCTCTGTGGACGGCGACCCTCCGGCAGCTATGCGGTACACTGAAACACGGCTTGCAGGGATTTCTCTTGAGATGCTTCGTGATATTGACAAAAATACAGTAGATTTCCGCGGCAATTTTGATGACTCACTCGAAGAGCCGTCGGTTCTGCCAAATATCTTGCCTGCTCTCTTGGTGAATGGAGCGGGTGGTATTGCGGTCGGTATGGCGACCAATATTCCTCCGCACAATCTGACGGAAATAATCAATGGCTTGCAGGCACTTATCGAAAACCCGAATATCACTATTCCCGAACTCATGGCATTCGTAAGTGCACCCGATTTCCCTACAGGCGGAATAATCTATGGATATGAAGGCGTTAAAGATGCATACATGAGTGGACGCGGACGGATATTAGTACGCGGGAAAGCATCAGTAGAAGCTACACGTACCAAAGAAACAATTGTAATCACAGAATTACCATATCAGGTAAACAAAGCCGGTTTGATTGAAAAGATTGCTGACCTTGTCCGTGCAAAATCTCTCGAAGATATTTCGGACATCCGTGATGAATCAGATCGTGACGGGATGCGAATTGTTATTGAACTCAAGCGCGATGCAACACCGATGGTTGTATTGAATAACTTGTACAAGCATACACAAATGCAAGTAACGTTCGGTGCGATTATGCTTGCACTTGTGGATGGTCGTCCGCGTGTATTGAACCTCAAAGAAATGATGGAACAATACGTGAAACACCGTGTCGAGGTAATTGTTCGCCGTACGAAATTTGAACTTGACGCAGCCGAAAAACGTGCACATATTCTCGAAGGTTTTATCATTGCCCTTGATAATATTGATGAAGTTATCCAAACTATCAAAGCATCGCCGGATACTCCGACCGCTTCTATACGATTGCAGGAGAGATTCGGTTTGTCAGAGATTCAAGCCAAAGCAATTCTTGAAATGCGCTTGCAACGTCTTACGGGCTTAGAGCGCGAAAAAATCATGAATGAATATCGAGAACTTATTCGCACGATTGAACGGTTGAAAGCAATTTTGGCAAGTGTGGATTTGCAGATGCAAATTATAAGCGAAGAATTAGCCGAGCTCAAGAAAAAATACGGTGACAAACGTAAGACTGAAATTGTCTATGATGCACGTGACTTTACACTCGAAGACATGATTGCCAACGAGGACGTGATTGTAACAATTTCACGTAAAGGATTTATTAAACGTACCACGGTTACCAATTATCGTCGCCAAAACAGAGGCGGCAGGGGTTCGAGCGGAGCAGGAACATACGATGATGATTATGTAGAACAGGCATTCCTTGCCTCTACACATAATTTCCTCTTGTTCTTTACCGACAGGGGACGTGTATTCCGTGTGAAGGTGTATGATTTGCAGGAAGGCAGCCGCAATGCAAAAGGTCGTTCGCTCGCAAATATCATTGAGAAGGCGCAGGATGAACGCGTAACAGCTACGCTGACAGTTTCGGAATTCCCCGATAATAACTTTATTTTCATGGCTACCGAGCGCGGTACTGTGAAGAAGACCTCACTTTCCGAGTTTGAAAGTGTACGAGCAAACGGTAAGATTGCCCTCTCGCTTGACGAAGGCGACCGTTTGATTTCAGCACGCCTTACAGACGGCAGCTGCGATATTATTCTCGGCTCAAACAATGGTCTTGCCTGTCGTTTCCGTGAGGGTGACGTTCGTCCGATGGGACGTACCGCAACCGGTGTTATCGGTATGAGAATCGAAGATGACCAGCGTATTATTTCGATGGTTGCCATCAAGCGCAGTGACGCCCAGGTGATTGTAGTCGGGAAAAACGGTTTTGGTAAACGTACCAATTACGAAGACTTCCGATTGACGAAGCGTGGAGCGAAAGGTGTTATTTCCATGAATGTCACCGAAAAAACCGGTGAAGTAATGGCAATTATGGAAGTGCAGGATAATGAGGACTTGGTAGTAATGTCAACTGGCGGCGTTCTGATTCGTCAGCACGTGAAAGATATACGGATTATCGGACGAAACACACAAGGTGTTCGACTCATCCGTTTAGATGACGGTGATAATATCGCTGATATTACAGCTGTACCGCATGAGGATGATGTTGAAGAGGATATAGAATTAATGGCAACAGGTGGAGAAGCAACGCTCATCGTTTCCACACCTTCCGAAGAAATTCAACCGGAACCAGAAGCAGATTCCGAAGAAACGACGGTCGAGTAATATCTGCCTCATTCCTTAGCAAAAAAAGCGCAGGACTTTCATCTTGCGCTTTTTTTGTGGTAATATACTATTCGGATTGTTTTATTGGCAGTTCATAGATTGTTTGGTAAACTGTAAAGATTGAAAGTATCTGAATTTTAAACTGAGTTAAGCATGATATGTCTATTAATTTCTTAAAAAACAACATTAGCATCCCATCTTAACTAGAACAATTCCAATTGATTACATTCCAGATCAA
>CAZGNO010000053.1:0-24840 GCA_964527785.1 uncultured Chitinophagaceae bacterium | reverse complement strand
AAAAAGGTATTTTTGTTGAAGTCAGGTGTAGCACCTGACTTGACTAGGAAGAAACTCAATACATTAATTGTTGCGTAACATCAGTATATAATTCTCAAATTTCAATTTAAACTGAGATTCTTCTGTCGGGGACTTCTTCAGAATGACAGAGTAATTATAACAAACAAAAACGGCTGTGAGGGTAGCTCAAAGCCGCTCTTGTGTCATTTAGAGATAAATCGAATCTGCTCATCAATGAAGTTGCATCTGTATAAGGCAAATCGAATGCTTCTGCAACTGCCTCATATACAATGTGTTCGCCGATGGTATTGAGTCCGAGATAAAGCTCACGGTTCTCTTTTACCGCTGTTTTCCAACCCTTGTTTGCAAGCTGAACAGCATAAGGAAGAGTTGCATTTGTAAGCGCGATTGTAGAAGTAAACGGAACTGCACCGGGCATATTCGCTACGCAATAATGAACCACGCCGTCAATTTCATAAATCGGATTTTCGTGCGTGGTCGGTTTGCAGGTTTCGATACAACCGCCTTGATCAACCGACACATCCACCACGACGCTTCCGCGTTTCATGTCTTTGAGCATTCCTTTAGTAATCAAATGCGGTGCTTTTGCTCCTGCAATCAATACAGCACCGATTACCAAATCGGCTTCGGTAGATGCTTTGCGGATATTCGCAGGTGTGGACATCATCGTGATAACATTTTTAGGCATCACATCATCCAAATAGCGTAAACGGTAGAGGTTGTTGTCCATAATCGTAACACGCGCTCCGAAACCGGCTGCTATTTTAGCTGCGTTCGTTCCTACCACCCCGCCGCCAAGTACGAGTACATTCGCAGGTTCTGTTCCGGGTACGCCGCCCAAAAGGATACCGCGACCGCCCATTGGACGCTCCAAATATTTTGCACCTTCTTGCGGAGCCATACGTCCTGCCACTTCGCTCATCGGAATGAGCAGAGGAAGTGAACCGTCAGCTTTTTGTACTGTTTCGTAGGCAATTGTTACGGGCTTTGCTTTGAGCATTGCTTCGGTAAGTTCGCGTGATGCCGCATAATGGAAATACGTAAAGAGTACTTGACCTTCGCGGATAAGAGCGTATTCGGGTGCAATCGGCTCTTTTACTTTCATAATCATCTCGGCACGTGCAAAAACCTCTGCTGCCGTCCCGATGATTTCCGCCCCGGCATTTATATACGCTTCATTCGGGAAACCGCTGCCTGCTCCGGCATTCGTTTCTACGATTACCGTATGTCCGTTTTGCTTCAATAGCTCTACGCCGCCCGGCGTTAGTGCCACACGGTTTTCATTGTTTTTAATTTCTTTTGGAACTCCAATAATCATTGCTTTTTTTCCTTGAAATTGACATTATTATGGATACTACAACTATTTTCGACTACAAAATTGCACCCTTTTTCGGACTTGACGAAAGAATTTTATGGATAACGAGTTGAAAATTATGAAATATGAGGTGTGAATTGTGAATTTATAGAGTGACAATTGCAGGTTTCGAGTTCAGTCATGTATTGTTACGGATATGATTCACAACATCCGATATGATTAGAAAGGGTATTTAGTACACCATCAACGCTTAAATCCGCTTTGTCCTGCTTTATCAAGGAAAGACAAGAGAAAAATAGTATTAATTATTATACAAGGATTCTCTGCGTCATCCACATGACAAATGGTAACAAGCGGATTTTTTTGCAAAAATCATTCTCCGATTGAAAGAAATGGGACAGGGCTCACAAAGCGTGTCTTTTCCGTGTTTTATTTCCTCAATTGCCTAGATTCGCATATTTTTGTGCTAAAAATCTTCAAACTATCTCCCACACCCCAAATGAGAACTGTTTTACTATTGATATTTGCCCTTTTCATTACTATTCCCATCACAGCGCATACATCTTCCAAGAAACTAAAAATTACTCATCTCACCGGTGATTTTTACGTATTTACTACTCACAGAATATATGAAGGCAGCCCTTTCCCTTCAAACGGAATGTATGTAATCACAAGTGCAGGAGCCGTAATGATTGATTGCCCCTGGGACACAACACAATTTCAGCCCATTCTCGACAGTATAGAACATAAGCATCACACAAAAGTAGTGATGGATATTGCCACTCATTCCCATAGTGACCGATCTGCCGGACTCGAATTCTTTAGTCAAAAAGGAATAAGAACCTATACAACAACTCAAACCGATTCATTATCCAAACTCAAAAACGAAAAACGAGCAAAATACCACTTGAGTACAGACACCACCTTTACAGTCGGACAGTATTCATTTCAAATATTGCATCCGGGACAAGGGCACACTCCTGATAATATCGTTGTTTGGTTTGAGCGTGAAAAAATACTGTATGGAGGATGCTTGGTGAAAAGTACAGATTCACCTGTACTTGGAAATCTAGCAGATGCAAACGTACCGGCATGGGCTACTACAATCAAAACCCTGCAAAAGAAATGCAAGAACCCGAATTACATCATTCCCGGTCATCAAAGCTGGAAAAGCAAAAAATCCTTAGAGCATACTTTAAAATTAGTAAAAGAGTATAATCACAGGCATTCCCGTAAATAAATTTGTAAGTCTGATTATTGGCTGGAAAATCACGGATATTATGGATACGTACCTCTATCCTGCGAATGTCAGTGAGTATAAGACAACCTGTAATGGATACATTGGAATTGCTAAGTCATATTTACGAATGTTTGATTACACACTGCTTATTCCTGCTACACATCACATCTAATAACCCCTATCTTAGTTTGATGGTGCACAAATAGAACGATTTTAGTAAATTGCATATGAATTTGTGAAAGATGGTACGATTTTGTTTCAATTTCTGATGCTCTTTATGAAAATTTTCGCTTCATTTTGTGTTTTGCTGTTTGTTTTTACTTCTGTGCATAGTTACTCCCAAACCAAACCACCGGTTATGTATGGTTTTTATGGTGGGCTTAACCTTAACTTTCATTCGCCGAATTTTACTGTCGGTAATAACCCTAAAGTCAATCCCCTTGGAATAAATGACAGTGCTGCCCTTTTTAATTCAAATGGTACAAGTGTTTCATTGGCACTAGGAGCAATGGTTAATTTTCCATTAGACGAACGGCTTACTATTTCGGCACGCCTCGGATATAATAATATGGGCGGAAAATTTACGACAGCCGGGAAAATTTGGAATCTTGCTAAAACTGATTCCGTTACAACCGAACACACGTTCGATGCATCACTTCATTATTTAGAACTATCGCCTGTCATTCAGGTTCACAATTTATTTGAAAATGTTCCTGTATATTTTGCAGGAGGGTTGGAGTTCGGGATGCCTCTTTCGGCATCGTACACCCAAAGTGAAACAGTTCCTACAAATACGTTCGGAGCAGCATCAAGCAGTTATGCTACAGACGCGAATGTCTCTGATAAATCTGTCCGCTTGGCACTCCTAATCGGTGCAGGATATCAGTATAAAATAAACGCGACAACCTTCCTTTCACCGGAAATTTCCCTTAGGATTCCTTTTACAAATGTTTCAAGCAATGCAGCACTTTCTACGTGGAATGTTCCGCAACTTCGTATCGGAGTAAATCTAACATTCGGAGGAAAGAAAGCCGACCCACCCCCGGTAACTTCTACCCTCAAAACAGGTATGGAATCCGGTTATTATGCATCCGAAGGAACGTATTCAGCTTTGACTTCAATTAAAGTGGAAGATGCCCAATATGCTGAGTTGTATCCGTTCATTCCGTATGTTTTTTACCCGGCAAATTCTCCGCTTCCGGATAGCGGTACGCAAGAATATTCAGGTAGCAGCGAACGGGGGAATTTTACACTTGCGGGACTTCCCCAAGATGCAGTTGAAGTGAACCGTCGTACATTGGATATTCTCGGTTATCGTATGAAACAAAATCCGTCGGCGACTCTCACCATCATCGGTACAAACGATGGAAAAGGCGAAGCCAAAGGAAAGAAAATCAGTACAGAGCGTGCGGAATTTGCAAAAGGTTATATTACCAAATCATTCGGCATTGAACCTGAAAGGATTACTGCGCAAGGTCGTGATTTGCCTGAAAAGCCATCAGCAACTTCGCTTCCTGACGGTGACGCTGAGAATCGCCGTATTGAATTCAAAAGCACAACCCGCGAACTCTTCGAACCGATTATGATGAAAAGTGACGAACAGCGTATCGCCCAACCAGATTTGGTTGAGTTTCGCCCTTCTGCTATGTCAAATTCACCGGTAACCGCATGGACTCTTACCCTCTCACAAGCAGGGCGCACACTTCGTGAATTTGTCGGTATCGGGCAGCCACCCCCTCAACGTTGGTTGATTCGCCCGAATGAACTCTCTAATGCACAAGTACCGATTGACTATTCGTTCTCAGCAAGTGACTCACTCGGCGGAAAACACGAATCGCATGGGTCAATTCCTGTTGAATATATTTCAAGTACACGCAAAAGAATAGAGCAGTTGGCTGACCGTACAATTTCAAAATTCTCGCTCGTGCTATTCGATTTCAACAAATCAGAACTCACACCTGATAATCAAAAAATAGTCGAGACAGCAATTCTCCCATCAATTCAATATAATTCTATTGTAAAAATCTATGGTTATACTGACCGAATAGGTGATGATGCTTACAACAAAAAACTTTCGAAAGAACGTGCAGAAGCTGTTCGTAAATCACTGGAAGACAAAATTAAAGATGCTAAGTACGAAACTTACGGCAATGGTGAGGGTGTTCCTATATTTGATAATAATACTCCGATTGGACGACAGTTATCACGGACTGTTCAGATTTATGTAGAAACGCCGCGTAAGTAACCCGGTAACCATCTAAACATTCTGAATGTTCCCTACAATAACATTTTTGTCATTGCTATTTAAGTATAGCTTTATAAATAAGTATATAAAAACAGGTAAGTGTACGATGCTTCGACGGGTTCAGCATGACATATTCGTTTCTTTTTTAAGGAAGTTACGTCACCCTGAGCCCGCCCGGAAGGGTTCAATTACTTGCCAAATTTGGTCTACGAACACGAAAAAAATGCTTAAACATACTTATGCTATAATCAATTAGCAATGCCACATTTTTTAGTTTACATATCTATTTTCAGTAAAATACAGGTAAAGGTTATTATTCGTGATTATGTGTTAATGAAACCTGATATTATTAAAAACTAACGTTAACAAACGTGATTACGTACTGTTTTGACTGTTTGCAGTAAAATAATACCAAGTACAATCGTCAAAACCCATGCTTCTAATCTAATGAGCCCTTTTGCAATCTAACATAAGCACTATAATGCCCTCAGATAAGCCATTTGAGTTTCAATATCTACATTCAATCAATTCTCCTGCTGATTTACGCAAACTCCCGGATACGGCTCTCCGCCAAGTCGCTGATGAAGTGCGTGAATTTATGGTGGATGCTATCACCAAAGTCGGCGGTCATTTCGGTGCAGGTCTTGGCGTTGTAGAGCTGACTGTAGCTCTCCATTATGTATTTAATACTCCCGACGATAAGATTATCTTAGACACAGGTCATCAAGGGTATCCTCACAAAATCCTTACCGGTAGGCGTGAACAGCTCATGACCATTCGCCAAAAGGACGGACTTTCGGGATTTTTGAAACGTGGTGAAAGCGAGTACGATGTTTTTGGTGCCGGACACGCCAGTACAAGTGTCTCGGCTGCTTTGGGCGTAGCTACTGCCAGAGATTTCCTCGGCAAAGATTACAAAGTGGCAGCAGTCATTGGTGACGGTGCGATGACCGGCGGCTTGGTGTATGAAGCAATGAATAATTGCGGAGTACAGAAACGCGATTTGATTGTCGTTCTCAACGATAACAATATGTCCATTGCACCAAATGTTTGGGCAATATCCAACTATTTCAGTGAAATATTTGCTTCACCAACTGCTCAAAAACTCCGTTCCCATCTTTGGGACATTGCCGGAAAAATGGATGATTTGGGAGATAGAATCCGCACTGTGGCTCATAGAGTAGAAGGTGGATTAAAAGCAATTATAACACCCGGGATGCTATTTGAGGCGCTTGGTTTTAAGTATTACGGTCCGATAAACGGACATAATATTCATAACCTCGTGGATATGCTCAATAAAGTAAAAGATATGAAAGGACCTATTCTCCTTCATGTCATTACTCAAAAAGGAAAGGGTTATGCACCGGCTGAAACTGACAAACAATTTCTTCACGCCATAGGCAAAATTGATAAAATTACCGGCAAATCACTAGCGAAATCCCCCGCCCTGTCTGCCCCGCCCGCCTATCAAAAGGTGTTTGGTGAAGCAATTACAGAGATTTGCAAAACAAATCCGAAAGTACTCGGCATTACTGCTGCCATGCCGGATGGAACAGGACTTGATATTCTTGCAAAAACATTTCCTGAACGGGTTATTGATGTAGGTATTGCCGAAGGTCATGCTGTTACGTTTGCAGCAGGGATGGCTACCGAAGGTATGATTCCTGTCTGCGCAATTTATTCGAGTTTCCTCCAACGGGCATTCGATCATATTGTGCATGATTGCGCAATTCAACACCTACACGTCGTCTTTGCGCTCGATAGGGGCGGATTAGTCGGTGCAGACGGTCCTACTCATCACGGAGTATTGGATTATGGTTATTTGCGCCTGATTCAGGGTATGATTGTTATGGCTCCGAAGGATGAACAAGAACTTCGCAATATGCTCTATTCTGCTATTCACGATTATACTTCTGCACCTGTATCTATACGTTACCCGCGTGGAAGCTCTGTAGGTGTAGAGATTAAACCGATGGAATCCCTGCCCCTCGGCAAGGGAGAAATCCTTCGTGATGGATTGGATGTGTGTATAATTGCAATCGGCAAAATGGTCTCTGAATCAATAAAAGCTGCTGATTTGCTCGCTCAGGAAGGTATTTCTGTTGAAGTAGTCAATGCACGGTTTGTAAAACCGCTCGACACAGAATTACTCTCGAATATTGCACATAGGTTTGACAAGATTATTACCGTTGAGGATGGGCAAATTCAGGGTGGATTCGGAAGTGCTGTATTGGAATATTTTGCGACCTTACCATTATCACCGGATGTTCTTCTGCACGGGATACCCGACTTTTTTGTGGAGCACGGCACTCAAGAAGAACAGTTTGCGGAGTTAATGATGGACGGCGCAGGAATAGCAAACGTGGTAAAGCAGTTTATCGGCTTTCCGGAGGTTGTTTCACTTGCGGTTTAGCTCTGTTCTGTAGCAAGAATCCGCTCACAGTTATCAATCTTGGCTTGAACTTCTGTAGGTACAGGTGAAATCGGCAGCGCATGACGATAGAATTTAAGTGCGTTTGCATAGTCCCGCTTTTTCTCACAAAGTGCCCCACCAATCATCATTCCGTCGTGTGTGGGTGACTCAAGCATCAGTTCGGCATATTGGAACGCTTGGTCGAACTTCCCGCCTCGTAGAGAACATTTGATAATTTCTGTATAAAGCTCGCCTTTGTGAACCGAGAAGAAACGCTGAGTAAGCATATTCGCATCAATTGTTTGCAGGCGCCGCTCTGCTACTTCGTATAATTTTTCCTCAATATCCACCAATGCCATTATATATTCTGCAAGTGAATTTCCTCCCATGAGCCGCATGGCACGCTGCGCTTGCATTTTTGCCTGCACGGGTTTTTGCTGCAAGCGATATATTTCTGCAAGGAGAGCCATAATTATTGAACGAGCTTCCGGCGACATATCACGTGATTGCGTAGTAAGAATTATATCAAAGTAACTTTCCGCTTTTTGATAATCCTTCTCCAGAAATAGCGATAACGCCAGATGTGTACGAACATATGAGTCAGTAGGGTTTTTATTGAGTTCTGCCTCGAAACTCCTGCGGTTACGCATTCGACGCAACGGCTTGGCGTCGGTAAATCCATGATGATGAATTTCAATTTCAGATTGAAGCGGCATGAGTGTCAGTTTCCGAAGCGAAATATCAACAGATTCGTGAATTCGCTCAGAATAGACTAAGCCAAGATCTCGCCTAAATAATCGTGTTGCACTCATCGGCAGCAACGATTTGATGATTTGATAGGGAAAAATATTCATTACAGTGCATGAGTATGCTTTACCTGCCTTGAGTATTGCTTGCTGAATACGGTCAGAATTTTCAGGTGTGATTTGTTCGTCTGCATCAAGCATCAACACCCAGTCTTTTGTTGCATATCCAAGCAGTTTGTTGCGCATAGCTCCAAAGTCCTCACCCCATTCAGCAATTTCTACCCGCGCTCCAAATGCTTTTGCCAGTTCGATTGTAGCATCAGTCGAGCCGGTATCCAGGACAATAATTTCATCAGCAATGTCCCTGACACTTGCAAGCATTTTAGGCAAGAATAGTTCTTCATTTCGAGCAAGACAACAAACCGATAACGTGGACATTATAACTCCTGTTTCTGAATATTTGAGTAATTACGGACGAATCATCACGCACCTTGTAATAATTTGCGGCAATTCTCTATTTTAATTTGCACTTCTTCCGGTACAGGCGCAATTGGCAATGCACGGCGATAAAATTCGAGAGCACCCTCAAAATCACGTTTCCTCTCGGAGAGGGCACCGCCGATAATCATACTGTCATACGTAGGCGTTTCCATCGTAACTTCAGCATACTGAAGTGCCTTGTCATGCCTTCCCATATGCAGCAGACATTTAATAATTTGAGTATATAATTCTCCCCTGTTTACTGTAAAGTAACGAGAAGCAAGGGTATTGGCATCGAGAAATTCAAGGTGACGTTCTGCGCTGTCGTAAGACTTTGAATCCAAATCAACCAATGCAGTAATATAATCAGCGAGAGAATTATCGGTCATCAGTCGCTTTGCCCGTAGTGCTTGAAGTTTTGCTTGTACGGGTTTATACTGCAAACGGTAAATTTCTGCAATGATTGCCATCAAAATAGATCGGGTTTCATTTTCAATTTCACGAATAGTAGAAACAGCTATCCAAAATGATTTTTCCGCCTTGCCAAATTCCTGATCCATAAACATCGAAAGACCAAGATGAGTTCGTATCCACAAATCATTAGGATTTCTAAGTAATTCCGACTCGAAAACGCGTTTATTACGAAAGCGTCGCACTGCTCTCCCTTCCGAATATCCATAATGAAAAATCTCAATTTCTGAGCTTGAAATATCAATTGATTGCTTATGAAGCGATGATGCAATGCTTTCATGAGCACGCTCGGAATAATAGAATGATTCGTCACGGCGAAAGAGACGAACAGAAGCTAAAGGTAAAAAAGACGTTACAATTTTATATGGAAATATGTTCATTACCGAGCATTCGTATGCGATTGCCTTTTTGGTCATTGCCTCTTTAATTCGTTCTACATTTTTTTGATTGAGTCGCTCATCGGCATCAATCATCAGCACCCAGTCTTTAGTCGCCAGCTTCAACAACTTATTCCTCATTTCACCAAAATCTTCCAACCACTCGGAAGCTTCAACCCGCGCCCCAAACGACTGTGCTATCTCAATTGTTTTATCAGTCGAACCGGTATCGAGTATGATTATTTCGTCGGCTATGTCTCGAACACTCGCCAACATTTTTGGCAAGAATGACTCTTCATTTCGAGCAAGACAGCAAACCGATAGCGTTGGCATTATGGGTTCTTTCTTTGAAAAATAGTCAGTGTTCATAACATCATTGGAAGCCAATTCTTTTTAATTATTTTCATAATGCAGCTAAATTCGCTGTT
This sequence comes from uncultured Chitinophagaceae bacterium, assembly GCA_964527785.1. Lineage (GTDB taxonomy): Bacteria > Bacteroidota > Ignavibacteria > Kapaibacteriales > UBA961 > JADJXV01. Next base: position 15,104 of record CAZGNO010000053.1, on the reverse strand, counting down.
ACTTTAGCTAGTGATTCTCTAATTCCTTCAAGTTTTTCCTTCTCAGCAGCCACCACATTTGCAGGAGCTTTGGCAAGGAATCCTTCGTTGGAAAGTTTTACAGCAAATGATTTTTCGAGACCTGAAAGCCGATCAAATTCTTTTTTCAACCTGATACGTTCGTTATCAATATCAATTGTACCTGCTAGCTCTAAATGAATCTCTACTCCTCGATGTACCGACGAAGACGATTGTTCGGGTTTAGGAATTGATACACCCACATTAATCGTCGAACATTTTGCAAGCGCAGTAATAATTTTTGATTGAGTTGCAATAAATTCTTTTAATGTATCTGTTTCTGTCGAAAAAGTTACGGGTAATTTTTCTTGAGGCGGAATATTTGAATTACTGCGCAGACGGCGAATTTCCTCAACTATCTCCTGCAAAAGTTCAAACTGTCCTTCAATTTCCGGTTGAACTGCTATAGGATTATATCGCGGAGCATCAGCAACCGAGATACTGTCGCTGATGCCCCGATCTGCTATTGCCAGCCATAACTCTTCTGTAATAAAGGGCATTACCGGATGCAGTAGGCGCAGTATCCCATCAAATATTCCGAGAGCAAAACCGGAAAGTCCCAGACGATACTCTGCATCTTCACGGGAAGCAAACTGTACCTTCATAATCTCCACATACCAATCGCAGAAATCGCGCCAAATAAAATCATAGAGTATCTTTGAATATTCGGTTACCTTGTGATTATCTAAAGCGTCTGCTATAGATTGCACAGTAGAATGGAAGCGAGATAGAATCCAACGGTCGGCAGTCGAATACTCAGATTCTGAAAGGACTGCCTTTCCTTCGCCTGCTTCGGCTTGCTTCATCATGAGAAAACGCCCTGCATTCCAGATTTTATTAGCAAAATTCCTTCCGATTTCCATCGAAGGAACATCCTGCGTTTTTTCATTCACTTCCAGACGAATATCCAGCCCCATAGGTGCAAGATATATCATAGTGAACCGAACAGCGTCAGCACCATATTTGGCAACAATATCAAGCGGGTCGGGTGAGTTGCCTAAAGACTTCGACATTTTCCGACCCTTACTGTCTCTCACAATACTTGTATAGTATACTGCTTTGAACGGAATTTGATTTTTGAATTTGAGGGAAGCCATTATCATTCTCGCTACCCAGAAGAAAATAATTTCAGGTGCGGTCACCAGTAAATTTGTAGGAAGGAAATAGGACAATTCTTCACTTTCTTCGTTCTTGCCGTCAGCGAGCCAATTCATTGTCGTCATGGGCCACAGCCACGATGAGAACCATGTATCCAAAACATCCTCGTCTTGCCGTAGCTGAATTTCGGATGACAGCCCGAGTTTTTGACGTGCTTCTTCATCAGAATGGGCAGCTGTAAAATTACCATCAGGTGAATAATACACAGGAATACGGTGCCCCCACCATAGTTGGCGGGAAATACACCAATCCCTGATTCCGGTCATCCAATGTTCATACGTTTTCACCCAATGGTTGGGATAGAATGCAATTTCCCCGTTCATAACTGCAGCAAGTGCAGGTTCGGCAAGCGGTTTCATTTTCACAAACCACTGATCGCTTAAATATGGCTCGACCGGCTCACCGCCGCGTTCAGAAAATCCTACATTATGCACATAGTCTTCAATTTTTTCGATGAGGTCTAATTCTTTGAGCCGCTCTACTACTTTTTTTCTAGCTACAAAACGGTCTAGTCCGCTGAATTCCCCTGCAAGTTCATTCAATGTAGCATCGGGATTGATAGCATTTGGCTGTGCCAAATTATGCCTCAATCCAACCTCGAAGTCATTAGGGTCGTGAGCGGGTGTTATTTTCACCACTCCTGTTCCAAATGCAGGATCGGCATAATCATCTGTAATTATCGGTACCGATCGCCCAACAATCGGGACTATTACATTTTTCCCTACCAGCGCAGAATATCGCTCATCATTGGGATTAACAGCTACGGCAACATCACCAAATATTGTTTCCGGACGTACAGTCGAAACAGTTAAATAGTCGTTTGTCCCTTCGATATAATACCGCAAGGTAAATAAATGCCCCTTGACTTCGCGGAACAATACTTCCTCATCTGAAAGAGCTGATTGTGCAAGTGGCGACCAATTTATTATTCGCTTTCCACGATAAATCAATCCCTCGTCGAATAATCGAATGAACACTTCACGCACAGCATTGGACGCAGATTCATCCATCGTAAACAACGTGCGTGACCAATCAGCAGAAATGCCGAGAGTTCTCAGTTGTTGAAGAATTATTTCACCATATTTATCTTTCCATTCCCATACTTTAGCAGTGAATTTTTCTCGTCCTAAGTCATGACGCGTCAGTTTTTCCTTGCGTAGCTCTTGCTCTACTTTGGTTTGAGTAGCAATCCCGGCGTGGTCTAGACCGGGGAACCAGCATACTTCATTTCCGGTCATTCTGTTTCTACGGATGTATATATCTTGGAGCGTATGATTGAGCACATGACCAAAATGAAGAATACCGGTTACATTTGGCGGAGGCATTAAAATCGAATATGGTTTTTTACTAGGATTAACCTCTCCTCTATAAAGATTATTTGTTTGCCAAGCGGCATAATGCTTGGCTTCCAGGACTTGTGGTTCGTATGATTTCGATAATTGCGACATTCAGATTTTTTGCGTAATAAATGTGATAAAACTCAAGTTTTCTACGCGAAAAATACGACTTTTTACTGACTTTTTTGTAGTATTTATTGGTATGCGAAGGCAATAAAGGGAGAATAAGCTGTAAAAGAGTGAGATTTATCAGCGGTTTTTGTACTTTCCTTCTTTATTTCTAAATCAATCAATACCTAACATACCTACTCTTGAACTAAAATGTATTGCTGTTCCTGCACCTCAATTTAACAAATCAATTAAAAATTTACTTTTCAATTGCATCTTTTTTTAACTTTCTGCGTCTATTCAGAGAAGTAATAAGGTAAGTAAACGTGCTGAAAGATTTCCCCTCGATTCACTTCGGAGAATGATTCTAACTGTAAATTGAGATCAAGATATTATTCAAGGTACATATAAACTATAGTACCCAATCCTTTTCTAAGGTTATTTGGATTTTATTTTGTGAATCCGGAATGATGTGCTAAATTGCTATTATTACTCACGACTTTAACTCACAACTGTATTACATTCTTTACAAAGGTAAATACTATGGGAATATTCGATAGAATCTCGGATATATTCAAAGCAAATGTTAACGATGCCTTGGACAAAGCCGAAGACCCGGAAAAAATGCTGAAACAAATGGTTATTGAAATGGAGGAATCCGTCAATAAAACAACTCTCGCCGTTGCTTCTGCCATAGCCAATGAGAAAACACTTGAACGTAAACTCATTAAAGCAAGGACAGAATCAGCAGATTGGGAACAAAAAGCAATTCAAGCTGTAAATGCAAATCGCGAAGACCTTGCAAAAGCTGCTCTTCAGAAAAAAGCTATTGTTGACCGTAATATTGCTGACCTAACTCCTATTCAAATATCAGCCAAAGCTACGTCCGACAAAATGCGCACGCAGCTTGATGCTCTTAAAAACAAACTTGAAGAAGCACGCAGCAGACAAAGCACTCTCATTGCCCGTTCGCAAGCAGCTAAAGCCCAAAAACAAATTGCACAATCATTTAGCGGCATCGGCTCAGACGCGTTCAGCAAGTTTGATAAATTTGAAGGAAAGATTGAAAAATTGGAGGGAGAGGCGGAAGCTTTTGAGCAATTGGGCGGAACTGATACCCGATTGGAAGATGAATTCAAAATGCTTTCTACATCATCAAGTGTAGACAGCGAACTCATGCAACTCAAAGCAAAGATGGGTAAATTACCACCTGCTTCCGAATAATCAATGACCATTACACTATATCAACATTTCCTTCCATAATTAAAAAAGGTATATTCCAATGGAAACACCCATCGAACTTATCAATCAAACAATCGAAAAAGTAGAAGATTTCCTAAAAGATACATTTCCGGATTATGTATCGTATGATAACGGTTCGTTCACAATATCTCACGGTTCTACACAAATAATGCTTGTTGTAAGACCATACAACGAATCAGATACCTGTGTAGAATGTATGGCTACAGTAGTATCCGGTGCTGAAATTTCACATGAACTGCTTCATTATTTGCTCCGTAAGAATGCAGAACTCCATTTTGGAGCTTTCGGATTGTTATTCGACGGCACTATTATTTTCTCACATTCTATCACCGGAGCTAATCTCGACGCGAACGAATTGACCGCTTCTGTTCATTCTGTAGCAATTATATCAGATTACTATGATGATGAAATTGTAAAAATGTCGGGTGGGAAACGTGCAAAGGATGAATAGAATTAATGATTAGGGCTTTTCCGAATTGTAGTATTCAGTTATAGATTTTAGAAATCCTTTTGTGGGGCAATCTTTGCGGGTTGTCCCATTATTTATTTGTTTTTGACTAAACCGGATATTCCTGCGACTCATTTCCTTGTGCATTTTGTCCGGCTAATCTATTAAGTGATAGGACTAAAATAACCGAACCATTAAATTCAGTAAGTTATTTGTTTGAAAAAATTGGCAAGTACTAGATGCTTCGACTAAGCTGTAAATGACATCTCATAAAATGCTAGTATAATTTATGTCCTGTCATGCTGAATTTAATTCAGCATCTCCGTGTGCACTACTAAATAGTACGTCGAAATTAGCATGACTAGACAGCAATGGACCCTGAATCGAGTTCAGGGTGACAAGAGTAAGTATTTTATTCCAATGTCATTGTCGTATTTTATAGGCGGCTTTGCGACTATTAGGAACTGTAAATGGCATCTCTTGTTTAGCTATGTGAACCATTGTGATAAACTCTGTGAACTCTGTGGGAAAATTGAAAAGAATCTCCCACAGGGTTTCACAGAGTGTTACAGAGTTTCACAAAGCATATAAATAATTTTCAAAGTTCGATTTAAACTGAGATTCTTCAGTCGAAGACTCTTTTAGAAAGACAGCTATTCGAATACTACGATTATTTTTGTCCCTTTACTTACTTCTCCAAACTGCTTCATAAACCCACCATTTCATACTTATTTTCTGCCCCCTGATTTTTGTCATAGTATACAGAAACACTTTTAATTAATTTGCGAAGTACAATAGTTGTTTGTTGAACCATCAATAGAACACAATGAAAATTGCACTTCTGCTCCTTATGTTTGCTCACGGACTTATTCATTTGTTAGGTTTTGTGAAGGCATATAACCTTACACCTATCCCTCACTTCACCCGGAGCATTTCTAAAACCAATGGTATACTATGGCTGATTGCTGCGTTACTGTTTATCTTAACTTCTGTATTGCTTCTGATAACTATTGATTATTGGTGGATTCTTGCAGCAATTTCAATCCTCATTTCCCAATATTTGATTATTACCGTATGGCATGATGCGAGGTTTGGAGCAATTGCAAATGTCATTTTCCTCATTGCAACAGTTATCGGCTATGGAACATGGAGTTACAAAACTCAGTATGACGTTGAGGTTAATAAAGAGCTAGAGCAGACATTCGCAATTGCTGATACCCTGCTCACAGAATCGGATATATCTACCTTGCCAAATCTAGTAAAGAAATATCTTCGTTTCACGGGAGTAATTGGGAAACCGAAAGTGAGAAATTTCATGGTAGAATTTACAGGGCAAATACGGAAGAACGAGCAATCTGAATGGATGCCGTTTACCTCCGAGCAGTATAATTTTTTGGATGCAACAACCCGACTTTTTTTTATGAGAGCTACCATGAGACAGATGCCTGTTGCCGGTTTTCACAGTTTTAGAAATGGTGCTGCGTTTATGGATATTCGGTTGTTTTCACTTTTCAGAGTGCAGTATGCTACCGGCTTTGAAATGGGTATTTCGGAAACCGTTACATTCTTCAATGATATGTGCTGCATGGCTCCCGCCACCCTCATTGACAAACGAATACAATGGCTCGAAACCGGAAATAATAAAGTAAAAGCGAAATTTACAAATAACGGAATAACTATTTCGGCATGGTTGTATTTTAGCGAAAAAGGTGAATTGGTAAATTTTGTTTCCGATGAACGATTTGCTCTCACAGACGAAAACACTATGAAGCAATTCCGCTGGTCAACACCGCTTCAAGACTACCGGCAAATGAATGGTTATACACTTGCCGGATATGCCGACGCTGTTTACAGTTACCCAGCCGGTGATGTTGCCTATGGTAATTTTCGACTTACGAATGTGGAGTATAATTGTAAGGATATGAAGTAACTCTGGGAATTTTTGTTAGAGTCCCTTATCGCGCTTCAATATCCACACGACGATTTTCCTTACGCTGTTCATCAGTCGGGGTAGTTCTTTTGAGGGCATTCTCACCTGATGCAATTACTTTAATTTTTCTAATCCCCTTTTTTTCTAAAAATTCACGGACAGCCATCGCGCGTCGTTTAGAAAGCCCCATATTATACCCATCAGAACCAATATCATCGGCATATCCTGTGATAATAATTTCTTTTGCCAATTGTAATGGCGGAATGACTTTCTCCAAAAGCTCTTGATTTGTTTCAGATAGTGAACTTTCTTTTGATTCAAAGTACAGAGCGGGTGTATGAATTTTCTCACGAGGAGTATTCTGAAACAATTTTTCCAAATTTACTTTCTGGGGTCGAACGCCTGTAGGCAAACACACGAAATAAATCCCTTCGAGTTCATTCAACGAATCACTTGAAACTATACAGGCAGTATCACCGGCAGCATTGAGAGAAATTGAGTGTTCGTCAGCCGAGGTATTGATTGCTGAACCGAGATTAATGGGTTTTGACCAATTTTGCCATGTATCGTCTAACCTTCGTGTCACAAACAAATCAGCTTTGCCATACCCTCCAAACCCGTCTGTAGAATAATACAATGTTTCTCCGTCCAATGCCAAAAATGGGGAAACATCAAATCCTGAAGTATTCACTCCATCACCAAGTGTTTTCGGAGCAGACCACGTGCCTGACTTATCTTTCAGGGAAAAATACAAATCTAAACTACCTTTAGAATCACTGCGCTCTAACCCCATTATAAGTACATTCCCGTCCGCACTCAGATTTGCATAAAAGAAGCCGGATTTGTTATAAAAATTAGGAATAACTATTTTTTGAGGAGTTCCCCACCCTACTCCATCCCATTTTGTAATAGAAAATCCCGGACGCTTTGAGCTATATTCGTATTCACCACCGACCAATGCAGTGCGACCATCAGGAGAGATAGAAAAGAGAACATCACAGTCAGTTGTATTGAGCGGAGGTCCAATATTTACCGGCTCGCCCCAACTGCCGTCTGATTTACGATCGGAATACCAAATATCATCACAATCTCTATTCATCCCCACATTCAAAGGATGGTATTTTCTATCAAAATACAAACGTTTGCCATCGGGAGTAAGAAGCGGCTGAATGGTTGGACGGTAAGAGTTTATAACCGCGGGCAGCCGTACCTTACAATTAAAATTAGGAACTGTTAATGTTGATTTTTTTGTTTGGGCTGAAAGGGATATTGTTATTAGGAGTACCAATACGAAGGAATATTTGAGCATATTTATAATTATGAATGAATAATGTATGGTTTTCAAAGAGTTACACGGGTTTACGTAAGCAGTACAATTTAGGGTGGTAAACGTTTACCATCGAAGTTACAAAAATAAGAAGTTCGGAAAGGTTTCTCATTGCTTTTATGGTGTCTTAGTTTTTATTAACAGTTGTTAGAGACATCGGTTAATTCGTGTTTGTGCCCAACAGTTGATGGAAGCCCTACAACTATTTAGTCATTAACTATTAGTACAGTATATTAGTTGCCGGCTTTCTTTTGATATTTGCGAACAACCTCAATTGCTAAACTTCGCCTTCAAGAGCGACCACGTAGCATTGATGCTGTCCGGTTGAGACGGGCTGGAATCAGTCCACCTGATTATACTCCACAAACCTCCGGTTTGAACAGAAATTGTAAGGCGCATATACCCGGTTACCGCAGTTGGAATTGTCTGTACGGAATGAGCCGCAGTTAACACATAATCTGCTACAAAAACAGCAGAATCAGGGTTGCTAATATCAAATTTATCATTCTTAAACTGCAAGGCAAGCGGTATATCAGTTGGAAGTTTCCCAAGCAAAGCAAGGAATGATTGACGCTCAGAACCAATATTCCACGACTGAAACAACCCTGCATACTGTGCATTTACAGCTGCGCTCGGCTCGAAAACATACACCTTGTTTCCCCCACGCATTGTATCCGAAAGGCAGGAAATAAAATTCTCAGTGTTTTTTTCAGCAAATGCACTCTTGAAATTAGCTACGACTATTGTAGGTGATGTTGGCGGAATAAATGTTGACCTTCCCGATGTTGGGTCTTCCGGGTCACGGGTGGAGAATAGTGTACATGAAAACAGCAGTGTCGAAGCAAAAATGGCAATAAAGCAATTTACTGGCAAAGGTTTCACAATCATTTTTTTTCGATTGAGGTTATTATTACCAAACTGATCTATGGTGTTTAAATGCTTCGTTTTCATTGTACTTATAAGTAATGGGGCAAAAACAATCGTATTATTCGAATAGCTGAGATTCTTCAGTCGAAGACTCCTGTAAATGACATCTCTTAAAATGTTAGTACAATTTAGTGTCCTGTCATGCTGAACTTGATTCAGCATCTCCGTGTGTAAGACGAAATAGCACATTGAAATTAGCATGACTTAACAGCAATAGACCCTGAATCGAGTTCAGGGTGACAAGCGTAAGTATTTTATTCCAATGTCATTGCATTATTTTGTAGGCGGCTCGGCGACTATCTGGAACTCAGTATGACTGCTATACTATTATTACTATTTATTTTGTTCACTTACTTACTATAATTCTTTAAAATCCTGTCTCATGGAGCAAATTCATCCACACTGCATTCCATTTCCAAGAGCGCGAATGGCTCACCGACAGTATTTTCGCCTCGTTTGATACGCAGGTCAATAGTACGGTCGAGCTGAGCAATTGAAGAGTTTCGCCATATACACCAAATTTTGGCTTTGCGGGAAATGACAGCATCGGCTTCCTTGCCATCCCCCCGTTTATAAGGTTGGATAAACAATGATTCTTCTGAGATAGGTTTAGTGTATTTATCCGATATCATGTCACGGATTTTCTTGTAGAGCGAGAAATCGGGTTTGAAGGTTATCGTAAAACCATACAACTTCTTTTTATTAAATTTGAGCAATACCGTGTAAGCGGTGTCATTTCCTATTGTTACACCTTTTTTATACAAAAATTCATTGGTGAGTTTTACAATTGGCTTACCTTTGTTTTTTTTGATAAGTTTCTCACATTCTGTAATCGAGCTGCCAAACGATAACCCCCATAGCTTGTCGTGATGGACTTGCATCTGTGCTGACGCTGAAAATATGCATATCAGAGATATACATATCATAACCAACGGTATTTTCACAGATGAATCTCTGAGTATGTACATTTCGAATGTGAAATGAGTTAGTTCTCATAAAATTATTCAGCGCGCCTCTATTACATTACTTGCAAAAATACAAACTGTGGGGTACATACAAAACTTTTACAAATTCTACTATAGTGATAGTAGTTTTAATTCTCTAGGTGATTTGAATAACCAATATAAATAGGAGTCAATTTAGAATAACTGACTTTGAGTGTGAACTTATAGCATAGGGGAAATATCAGTTCTATTTCAACTGTACCGATTATAAGCATTGCTCATAGCTGAGGTGTGTACACGAAGGGGAGTTTTTTTTCAGTTCAAGAATTTTTAACTCTTCAACTTATACTTACGTATTCATCAATTTAATTCATCAATTCTCTTTCATTATTAATCTGTTGGCATTGCTCATTGCAAAGCGTTTTAGCTTTGTTTTGACTAGCGTAATTACGTAAACAGAAAATAGAGATGGCAGAGTGAAAACACAAAAAAAAGCAAGTTAACGTAAAACAGCCAATGCTCTTCTTCTTCCTCCCCATCAACGTGAGGGGGGCAAGGGGTAGTATTATCACTCATAGTTTTGATAAAAAATATAAATTTATCATTAGAATTCGACTTACCTGTGCCGAGGCGAGCCAACGCCCCGGCTTTCAGGTTGATTTTGGAGGGAAGTGGGCTAACGAAGCAATGTTACTTTGCCTTGATAATCCAATTGACGTAGATGTTCTTTGGTCGTGTTTCGTTACCACCTGTAGCATTAGTAGAAACTGTAGTTGTTGAGCCGGCAGAAGTTGCTACATTTGTACCTGCTCCTGCAGCTGCATCTGCGTTAATTGTGTGAGAATGGGATTCCAAACGGTCGCCTTGTGTAGAGCCAAGTTTTGCACCGCTGCCGCTTCGCGAACCTTCATCGGGGTCGTTACCCGAACCGTTATCGGCACCGCGCAAGAAGTATCCACGCATATCAGGTAAATTTGTAGTATTCGGATTACCGCCGCTCGAGAGAAGAGATGCAAGAGCATTCTTCTCGGACGAAGACAGCGAATCCAAACTTGAAATTGCCCTTCCGTCACACAAATACCAGCCGGTTGTTTCCAAATATGTCAAGTAGCTGCCTGCTCCCATATATGCCTGAACTGTGCCGATAGGAATTCTAAACTCATTACTTGCCGGTAAATGCCATGAGCGCTCTGTAATTTCACCGTCGGCATTAATAACAACTTTCATAGCTCTTGCCAGATTCCCGTGGACTGGTCCTATTTTATAAGAATAATTGCCATTGAGGAAGTCAACTTGAGCAGCCGTCAATGCCCCGCTATTCCATATTTCTTCCATTGCACCGTCTGAGTAATTCACAGTAAACGTAATGGTTGTCAGCGAACTGTCAATTACTTTGTACGTAATAGAGTCATACGGAGGAACTGTATCGTACGGGCTTTGATTTGCTATCGTTACACTCCTCATGAGAATAGAAGAAAACTTCATTTTTGGCAACGATTGAGTTTGCGAAAAAGCTATCGAACCGGCAGCAATAAATAAGAATATAAAAACGATTTTTTTCATAGTTGTAATAAATTGTAATGTAAGAAAGATTGACTAATGAAAATACTGAATAGCTTGAATTATTTTTGTTTTACAGAACCTTCTGCAATTGCATTCAAGATTTTAACATTTAATTTTTCCGACAAGTTGTCATTTATCCTTTTTTTGAAATAGGGATCGTTCTCAAATTTTCTGTAGAAAGTATTATTGGAGAGATCTATACCTCTATTTTGCATCGTTTCCTTTGATATACGTACAGCATATTCAATCATTTCCGGAGTATAAAACGGGGATTTTTCCGGCATTTTAATCGGATTTTTGCTTGGAGTGTGAACTGATGCTCTCGAAGTTGACTGAGATGAACTTGCTGCAGGCAAACTACTGAATGATTCGCCCATTGCTTCTTTGAATCCGGGAACTAAATTTGCAAGTGTAGAATTTGTTTTATTGATGCTTGATTCCAGTTCTTGGATACGCATATTTTGCTTTTCGACAAGAGCACTTACAGCATTTGCATTCAAACCGACAGCTACATTGATTTCTGTACTTGGAGCACTGCTTGAAGCAGACCATGCCACACCAACTACTTTTTTGTAATCTTCGGGTTTCATTTTCTCGGGAGAAACCGCTTTGCCGAATCCTCTGTTGGTACCGTCAGGAAGAATATAATCACCAAGATTTGTTTTGCCAATAACTATTACCGGAACTTGCCCCATGAAGGCAACTTTCTCGTAATCTTTCACATTGCCGGTAGTCGGAACATTTCCAAGCACAATCGGCTTGCGAGAAATAACCATCAATTGAGTAGCACCTTCAGTATTTTTTGTGATTTTACCATTTTTTACAGCAACGATACTACCGGAGATAAATCCTTCTTTCACGTCAAGTTTGGGTAAATATTCTGCATAATCACCCGCACCGGACTGATACGTAACACCAATGTGGTCATGCTCTCTTTGGATATAGTTATCTTTCACGGTATGTGACTGTGTAAGGTTTATATTTGCAGTTGTAAGCCCAGCAGCAGTAACCCCAACTGTACCGGCAGCAACTGCTACTTCAGCAATAGCCAAAACGATGTTTGCCGCACGCATGATAATTTCAACCGCTTCTGCTGCAACCGGTTCGGAGCATAGGGCAACAGTCGTTGCGGCACAAGCAATATCAGCAGCTTCATTTACAATAGTTTGTGCTTCCTCAGCTACAGCTATCGCAAGTTCTGTACCGGCAATAACAACCTCCACCGAACTAAGCAATACATCGGCAGATGCAAGAGCCACTTCGAATTCAGCAGATGTAATTGCAAAATCTAATTCAGCTAGTGTTTCAATAAAATCAGGGTCAGCATCGAGTTCGGGAATCGTTTGCCCTTCGATACGTCCAACCATTGCACCGCTTGCATCTTTGAAGGTTACAAAGTCATTGTCATTCGCTGATTCAGGTGTTCCGATTTGAATGCTGATACCGTTAGCGTTATCAGGATTGATAAATGATGCAATATACCCGTCATTGGCAGTACCAGCACTTTCGAACTTAAATCCTGCTGAATAAATGGCAGAGAACTCGTTTGCAACAGCAGTCGCACTGTTTCCAAGTGCAAAGCCATTTGCTGCAGCTGTATTACCGTTTCCTACAGCATACGAATAATCACCGGTTACGCTATTATTCGTTCCCCCAAGAACTGAACTATAGTCGCCGGAATTGATTATATTCGATTCACCTCCAAGAATTGCGTTGCGATTTCCTGCTGCAATTGTATTTGATTCACCACCGAGAATAGCGTTATTGTTGCCGGAAGTAATTGTATTCGCCTGACCTCCGGTAATTGCACCTTTATTGCCTGAAGAAATTATGTTATCTTCTCCACCTGTGATTGCATTTTGACTGCCTGCAGTAATAGTATTTGCCTCCCCGCTCACAAGAGCATTGTGAGTTCCGGCTGTAATTGTATTGGTTTGTCCACCGGCAATTATGTTGTGTGTTCCGGCAGTATGTATATTGTCTTCACCGCCGACAATCGAACTGTTTGTACCGTTTACGATTGTATTGCTTTGACCACCTGTAATTGCCCCTCTATTGCCTGCTGTGATTATATTATCCTCACCACCGCTTATTAAATTTCTTACTCCGGCTGAAACAGTATTATTAAATCCGGTTATAGCATTATGTGTTCCGGCGGAAATCGTATTGTTTTGCCCACCACCTATAAGGTTGTATGACCCTGCAGATTGTACGTTGTTTTCTCCACCGAGAACTGTAGAGTGATCACCGGCAATAATTGAATTTAATTCACCACCACCGATGAGATTATCTGCCCCTGCGGTATGAGTATTAGTTTCACCGCCAAGTACAGTGCTGTTTGTACCGGCAGTAATTGTGTTATCAAGCCCGCCGCCGATTAAGTTTTGGTTACCGATAAAATGTGTGTTTCCGGAACCGCCAAGTACAGTACTGTTTGTACCGGCAGCGATACTGTTATTAACACCGCCACCCATTAGATTCTGACTTCCCGATGTGTGTGTGTTACTATTGCCACCCACTATTGTACTATTTGTACCGGCTACTACAGTATTATCAATACCGCCACCGATTAAGTTTTGCGTTCCGGCAGTATGAGTATTGTTATTGCCACCTACAATAGTGCTGTTTGTACCGTCTGTTACTGTATTGTTATTACCGCCACCAATCAAGTTTTGACTTCCTGCTGTATGAGTGTTGATGTTACCTCCTACTATTGAGCTGTTTGTACCTGCTGCAATAGTATTCATAGAACCGCCGCCAATCAGGTTTTGTGTTCCTAATGTGTGGGTATTGCCGGAACCACCTACGATTGTACTGTTAGTTCCAGCAGCAATAGTATTTCCATTCCCTGCGCCTATATGGTTTTGGTCGCCTACAGTTACTGTATTTCCGTTACCACCGCTAATATTATTATGTGTTCCTGCAGAAATCGTGTTTGTTTGTCCACCGCCGATACTGTTATGTGTTCCGGTTGTAATCGTATTCGACTGACCTCCTCCGATAGAAGCATACGTTCCGTTTGCACCTACAGAGTTTGAATTACCGCCGCTAATTGTCGAAGAGAAGCCCGCAGAAGCAATTGAATTGGTATGTCCACCGCCGATAGTTGATGCCGAAGCATTTATATTGATTGTATTATTCAACCCGCCACCAATGGTCGAACCGTCTGCATTGTCAATTATCGTGTTTTTCGATCCGCCGCCGATGGTAGAACTGTCTGTGTTATTGATAGTGTTTTGTTCACCGCCGCCGATTGTTCCATAAAGAGAAGTTGTAGTAATTGTATTGCTGCGTCCGCCGCCGATGATACTTGCTACAGCAGATGTAGTAATCATATTGTCCATACCGCCACCGATGGTGGATGCATCCGATTCATCAACAATTGTATTCTTTGAACCGCCGCCTACGGTAGAACTATCTGTATTATTAATTGTATTTTGTTCACCACCACTGATTGTTCCATACAATGTAGTAGTTGTAACAATATTACCACGACCACCACCAATTGCACTTGCTACAGCAGTTGTCGTGATGGTGTTATTCATACCGCCGCTGATTGTAGAAGCGTCGGATTCACTTAATACTGTGTTTGTTGCACCGCCGCCAATGGTTGCACTGTCACTATTGGTTATATTGTTCACCCAACCACCACCAATGGTTGATACCAGTGAAGATATTTGAATTGCATTGTCCGAACCGCCACTGATTGTTGACCCGTCAGCTTCATTAAAAATTATATTGTTAGAGCCGCCACTGATTGTTGCACTGTCTGAATTTGTGATAGCATTCATTCTACCGCCACCAATAGTTCCTATGGTTGCGGTTGTTGTGACAAGGTTATCTGCACCCCCACCAATGGTCGAACCATCTGATTCATCTACGATGGTATTCTTTGCTCCGCCACCGATTGTCGCGCTATCCGTATTGGTAATAGTATTCGTCCAGCCACCACCGATTGTGGAGACTAAGGACGTAGTTTGAATTGTATTATCAGAACCGCCGCCGATAGTGGAACCGTCTGCATCATTCAATACTGTATTAT
>CAZGNO010000052.1:0-25700 GCA_964527785.1 uncultured Chitinophagaceae bacterium | reverse complement strand
CGCTTGTAATAAGTGACATAGGTATGATGCACAGCAGTATTACCCCGTTGGTCGTAACGATCTTTCGCGAACCGATACAAATTATAATAATGCTGTTCATGTTGATTTCGTTCTCACCTGAACTTACTCTCCTTGCATTCAGCACGAGTATTTTTAGTTTGCTTATCATCCGTACTTCAACTAAATATATACGCAAATATGCTTCACGGATGCAACGTTCAACAGCTAATTTTACGTCCGTTCTTCAGGAAACTGCTTCCGGTATCCGTGCTGTGAAGTCGTCGGGTGCTGAGAGCCATGCAATCAGAAGATTTACAGAAGAAACATATCAATATGTTCGTTCTTCAATTAAAAGTCAAAAAGTGGTGGATTTAGTTCCCTCGATTAATGATGTACTTGCAATTATAGCCCTATCCACAGTGTTGTATGTGGGTGGGTTGCAGGTATTTGCAGGGAAAATGAATGGTTCTGATTTGATGGCGTTCCTGTTCTTGTTGTTTGCGATTATGTCGCCAATCACTTCACTTACCGGTATCCCCGGTCAGATTCAACGCGGACTTGTAGCAGCGGAACGTGTGTTTGCAGTAATTGACAGCACTCCGAGTGTAGCTTCAGGCAGCGAGGAACTTACAGGATTCACCTCAAAGTTGGAAATTAAAAATATTACGTTCAGCTATCACGAACACCCCGTTCTTCGTGATGTCTCCCTGACCATTGCCAAATCTAAAAAAATCGCTTTTGTAGGACCAAGCGGTGGCGGAAAATCCACGATGGTTGATACGATTATCAGATTCTACGACCCACAGCAGGGTGAGCTTCTCATTGACGGAACAAATATCCGTGAATTTACCCTTGATAGTTATCGCTCTCTATTTGGAATTGTCTCACAGGAATCAATCCTATTTAATGATACAGTAGCAGGAAACATTTCTCTCGGAGCACCGCAATCAACTCGTGAGGATATCGAACGTGCCGCTCACATTGCCAATGCCCACGACTTTATCATGCGGCTTCCGAGCGGATATGATTCGATGGTCGGTGACAGAGGAGTGCTCCTTTCGGGTGGACAGAAGCAGCGAATTGCGATAGCCCGTGCAGTAGTTCGTCAGCCGCAAATACTTATTTTCGATGAGGCGACTTCAGCTTTGGATTCCGAATCGGAAAAAGCTGTTCAAGAGGCAGTAAACCGTGTCCTTGAAAATCGAACTGCAATTATTATCGCTCACCGGCTTTCAACGATTATTGATGCCGATGAAATCTTTGTGTTTGAGGGTGGTCAAGTTGTTGAGCGAGGTAATCATGCGGAACTTCTTAAACATGAGGGAATATACAAACGGCTCTATGATATTCAATTTAATAATCAAAAAGAAAGGGAAGAGAATATTACCGAGGAACTTAATAACTTTTGATTATGGGGCTGGCCGGTTGTTTACGGCAGTACATTAATAGATTGTATTGCCGAATTATCGTTAGTAGAGTTAGAGCATTGCCCTATCTACATTGGTACAGATAAGCATACCTACATCAATGATGACGATTATCAATGTTCGGGAGATAGAGGGGCAATACCCTATCTTTGGGCAATACCCTATCTCTACTTTTACAACCAATCAACACACGTTGTAAACAACCGACCTTCCGCCTAAATGTTATACAGAATTTACTTCTCCATCCATTCCTTCACAATTGTCCCTGCCTCATCACATTCCTCCTGAACGAAATGCCCGCAGTCAGGCAATCGAATAGTCGTTACATTCTTTAGAAACCCCTCGAATTTTTCGAGCTCTTGCTTACGAAATGCAGTATCCTTCATTCCCCATAATAGGAGAGTCGGGATGTTTGCAATTGCAGAGTGTTTCTCCCACAATGAATCAAACCAAGTACTTGAGCCGATAAGTTCTTTGGCTAGTACTGCCGTAGAAGTACGGCTCCCCGGTGTAGGGAATACCTTCAAGTAATGATTGTGGATATGCTGTGTCAGCTTTGATTTGTCCCCGAATGACATTTTGAGCATGACGCGTGACGAGAAATTCCAATATTTATAGAGAAACCGACCAAATGCACTACCTAAAAGTTTGCTTGCCTGTCTGAAATGTTTGTCTGCTTTGAGCGACCACATAAATGTATTCATTATCACAATCCGTTTTACATTTTCAGGATGGTGAAGAGCGTAATACAGTCCTATAGGACCTCCAAAATCATGAACAATAAGCGTGATGTTTCTCAGGTTCATATCGCTAATCCATTTTTCCAGATTCCTAGCGTGGTGTTCGGGTTTATAGGAGAAGTTTTCGGGTTTATCAGACAGACCGAATCCTATATGGTCAGGCACTAGGCAACGGTAGTTTTTCGAGAGTGTTTTTATCATTTTACGATAGAGAAACGACCAAGTAGGAGTTCCGTGTACCATAACGATAGTTTCGCCTTTTCCTTCGTCTATATAGTGCATCATTCCTGCAGGAACTTTGGAATAATGCGATTTGAACGGATATTCATTTGTATCAATCCATTCGGTAATAGCAACCATATATCACCTGTACTTATTGATTATATACTCTTTAATTTCTTCGATTGGATAAGGTGCTGCGTCGGGGGCTAGTACATAACTCGTGCATACCCCGTCTACAATGGAAAACAGCAGAAGTGCTTCATTCCGTTGAGCTTCAGGGTCGCGTGGGTCAAAGAAGGTTTCAAGTGTTGTAATGATTTTTGCTTGAAGTTCCGCAAATTCTTTCCCGACCAAATCCTGTATAAACGGTTGTGTGCGGAGTGCATAGAACAAAGCCCAAAACCGACGGTTGCTTTTAATAACACGAACAACATTATTTATGTATTCTTCCAGCTTTTCGATTGGCGATGCGTTCGTTGCCACATCGAAGGTAGATTCAACATCAGATATTCTTTGTGTGATGATTTCCGTAAGGAGTGCTTCTTTGCCGGAGAAATAACGATACATTAGTCCCTGTGCAATATTTGCCTCACGAGCAATCATTGAAATAGGAGTTCTGTCGTAGCCGTTCCGAGCAAATAATTCCAGAGCCGTATTAACAATTTTTATCCTGCTGTTTTCACGGGGTATTGATTTAGTTTCCATTTATTTTTCAGATAATGTTTGAAAAATTATACTCATAGATAACACAAGAATGAACACTCATTCACAAAAATACTGCATTACTATGAACAATGCAAGAAAAAATTACCATCAATAAATTTTCCGGCTAACCGTTTGTTCATATTGCTGGCAGGATAATCAGGGTTAGCATATTTGACAGAAGCCGAAAAAACAGAAAATTTCTACTTACAAAGAATACATGAACGATTTTAATTTTGATGATGAGCCGCCCGAAGAATTTAATTCACAGGAAATGGAAGAGCATTTAAAAAGGTATAGGAATCTGAAGCGTGAAGGTGGAATAGAACGAAACGCATCACCGGAAATGTTAGAGTCACTTACCCAATACTGTATTGAGAAACTGAAATTTGCCGATGCTTTGGAATTTGCCGATGCCTTGCTCGAATTCACACCCTATTCTTCGGATGCTTGGATGTGGAAGGCAATTTCACTAGTACAACTAGGCAGAGCCGAGGAGTCAATAGAAAGTTTTGACAAGTCGCTCTCTATTAGTCCTTTCGATGTTCAGGTAATGGTTGCTAAAGCTATGGCACTTGAGCAGTGCAAACGCAGTGCAGAAGCAATGGATCTCTATGATTCGGTACTGGTGATGTACCCTACAAACGAAGATGCTCTCTTTGGTAAAGCACTCCTCTGTGAAAAAATGGAGCAATATAAAGAGGCAATTTCACTGTTCAAATACCTGCTCCATTCGGAGAATTTCGGCGAGGAAGCACAAGCAGAGCTAGCTTATTGCTACGACGCTTCCGGTAATTATGTGAAGGCATTGGAAGTTTATCAAAAGTGTGTGGATGCTAACCCTTTCGATGAAACGATATGGTTCAACAAGGGTGTTGTACTTTGTCATTTGGAGCAGTATTATCAGGCAATTGAGAGCTTTGAATATGCGATTGCGTTAAAAGAAAATTTTGCTGTCGCTTGGTTCAACATGGCAAATGCTAATGCGTCGCTTGGAAGGTTTCAGGAGGCAATACAAGGATATGATACTGCAGTTAAATACGGTCTGACAGACCAATTACTTTGGCATAATTTGGGAAGTGCATACGAGGAATTAGGGAATATCGAGCAAGCAATCGGCAGTTTCAGCAAAGCAATCGAAAACGATGAAAATGCTTATGAATCACTGTTCAGTCGTGGTGCTTGCTATGATTCACTTGGCAACTATAATTCCGCTCTTGTGGATTACAACGCAGCACTTGCCATCAAAAATGACAATGCTGACCTTTGGTACGCCAAAGGTGATGCTTTGTATAATGTAGGAGAACCAAATCAATCGCTGTACTGCTACCGTGCAGCACTTGCTCTTGCTCCAAAAGATGCAGAATGCTGGCATGATTATGGGCTTACACTTTTGGAGCTTGGGATAATAGACGATGCGGGTGAAGCATTCACAAGGGTAATAGAACTTATGCCCGAATGGTATAACGGATATTATTCACTTGCAAAGGTAATGGTACTGCTGGAAAAAACAGATATTGCTGCCAAGTTGCTGATTGAAGTATTCACCCGTAAGCCGCAAATGCAAGCTGAGTTTCATATTGAATTTGCACGCTTTATGACCTTAAAGCAACTTAGGATATTGGTGGAGCGGATTGTGGAATTGAAGAAATAGCATCAATCGTACTCGATACTATTCACGTTCAGCCACTTCTTTAAGTTTCAAATTCATAAGATTAAAGGCATTGACAGTGGTCGTGCCAAGCATTTTCTTGAACAGTGGTACGAGTATCCCGTTAAATTTTTCGCTTTGACGAAATGTGGTAGTGCCATTACCGTTATCTATAAGTTCAAACCTATGTTCTCCGTCAAACAAGCCGGGGAATAGCAAATGCCCCAGCCAGCGAAACTCTTTATTAGCATCATAGGCAAGGACTTTCGGTTTGAATGTCATCCCGCTTCCACCGGGTGGTTCAAGTCGTACAGTTATAGTATTCCCTACCGCAACTTCGCCGATGATTGATTTGATAAATGGATTCCACTGTGTGTAGTTTGCAAAGCCGGTTAATTCAGACCAAACCTTTTCAGGGGTTGCATTGATAAGAATTTCCGTTCTGATTTCTTTTGTCATGATTGAATCTCTAAGGTTTGGAGACTGTCAAACACTATAATATCAATGATCACATTACTTTGCCCCTTGCAAAACTTCCCAAATCTTCCATTTCAACTCTTCAATATTGTCACCTGTAGCTGATGAAATTGGGAAAGGAGTCGCCCCACCGAATTTCATACGTTTCCAATTCTTACGGTCTTCTTCGAGTACGGTGTCTGTTTTACTCAAGCAAACAATCTGTGGCTTTTTGAGCATTTCAGGGCTGTACTTTTTGAGTTCGTTACAGAGAACTTTGTAGTCTTTTTTAACATCCTCGCTTGCTGAGTCAATCATAAACACTAATAGGCGTGTTCGCTCGATATGCCGCAGAAACTGAATACCCAATCCGCGCCCTTCGTGCGCACCCTCGATCAGTCCGGGAATATCAGCAACCGTATATGATTTCGAATCGGCAAGACGTACCATCCCAAGATTCGGAATAAGTGTTGTGAATGGATAGTCGGCAATCTTTGGCTTTGCTGCAGATATTACCGATATAAGCGTAGATTTTCCTGCATTCGGAAAGCCAACAATTCCTACATCAGCAAGAATTTTTAGCTCTAGGACAATTGACAATTCTTCTGCAGGTTCGCCGGGTTCAGAATTACGCGGTGCTTGATTGATTGCAGTGAGAAATTCCGCGTTACCACGTCCTCCGCGTCCACCGCGAGCAATAATAACTTCTTTGCCGGGTGTATCAATATCAGCTAGAATTTTTCCGCTTACGGTATCATGAACTACAGTTCCTACCGGTAATTTTATGATTAAATCCTTGCCGCTCCGTCCTGTACAATTATATTTTTCTCCGGGTCGCCCGTCTTCTGCATGATAATGGCGATGATAGCGAAAATCGAGCAGGGTGGCAAGCTGCGGGTCACCCACAACGATTACATTACCCCCTTTGCCACCGTTACCGCCGTCAGGTCCACCGTTGGCTACAAATTTCTCGTGGCGAAAACTAATATGCCCTTTGCCACCTTTGCCGGAGCTAATATCAACAGCAGCCGTATCAATAAAATTCATGTTACATTCCTGAATATCGTTTTTGAACAATAGTACGAAAGCTAATTGCAGGCGCACTTCGGTGATCTATTTTGTGGCGAATGAAGAACCTGTCAATTACTTGCGCCGCTTCTCGCCAAGCAGCGCAACGATCAATATCTTCAACTAATTGAGAAAACATTTGCGCGTCTTTTGCACAGAGTTTTTTTATAAATTCTTCACGCTGTTTATTGTCTATATATGTTTGTAAAGAAGGTGTTGCTTGTTTGAGTATTTCAGGATTACTGACATCAGGAATATCATATTTAACTGCAGGAAATTCTTCATTTCTATTTTCAGCAGTAATAGCTTGATTAAACACACCGTCGTGAAATATTATTGCTTCATTGGTGATATCTATTTCAACGGAGAGTGGTCGGGTAGTGTCTTCTTCTTGAATTTCTGCAATTTCCGGTGTTATTTGCTTGTAATGTTCACCTGATTCAGAGTGAAGTTCCGTAGAATGATACTGATCTACTTCAAATATCTCAGTGGGGGTTCCATCATAATATGTATCAATTTCAACCGGAGTTTCCCCTTGTATCTCAATGTTTTCCGTCAAGATCTCTTCAATATCAGGACTTGTTTCAGATATTTCATCTCTGATAGTAAATGTTTCAACAAGGATTCCTTCTTGAATCTCCTGCAGGATTTCATCTTCAATTACTACTTCCTGCGAGCTAATCTCTTGAACAGCATCAGTAGATACAACAACAGGTTCGGCTGGAGATTCTACTACGTTTTCTGTGTATTCCACGACTTCGCCGGATGTTTCCTCCTGAATTGCTAACACATCATTAGAATTATATTCATCTGTATCGTACTCTTCCGTACTATATTCTTCCGTACCGTATTCTTCTGTATCGTAATCTGTGGTGTCGTACTCATCTGTTTCATATTTTTCAGTCTTGTAGTCTTCAATGTTTTCGGTAGAAATTGCTACGGATTTTTCTGTAGTTTCGATTGTATGTTCTACTACTCTTCCATCATCTTCCAAATTTTTAACTTCATTCAAATAGTCACTATTTGGATATTCAAATGGAGGCGACTCAATCGTCATTTCATCGTGAATTTTTATTTCCTCGTTTATAATATCCTCAGCAATATCGGGAATTTCCGGAGTAATTTCGTCTTGAATTTTTGAGGTTTCAATCATCATTTCTTCTACTGTCTCAACAATTTCTTGCTCAGTTTCATTTTGCTGAGCTTCTGAAACTTCCTCTGCTGAATGTGATTCCGTTGCTTCTTCAGCAATGTTTTCCGGAGCAGTATGTACTTCCGGTTCTGTTTCAGAATCAGTTTCTAATGTTGAGTGTTCATCTGTTATGACATCACCTGTAATTGCTTTGTCTGTATTTTCAGTGGATGCAGTAAGAGATTCTTGTTCTTCAATTTGGTTGATAATATCGGTAACAATATCCAAGAAACGCTCTTGAGAAATATGCTCCATATCCTCATTATAAAGCAATCGCTCAATTTCATGGGCAATAAGCTCGACCCCTTTATCATCCAAAAAAACTATGAGTGTTTCCGTTGGAATTGTCAATTGAGGTGTAAATTCTTTATCCAAATGAAAAAACTCAAAAAGAGGGATAAGCATATCAACGAATTGGTGCGGCGATAAATCAAGGATAAAATCATTATCTATTGTCTCCATGATTTTTTCAAACTCTACTACCGAAAGCAAATCCATCGAAGGATGCATAGAGTATGTTTTTTGCGCCCATTCATGGAATCCTGTTGTCAGATAATTATAATCACTGAAATATGACAACCTAAGTACAATTTCATAAACAGTCTTTGTAGGCGCACCCCTAAAAACAAACCATTTAAGAGTGGTGCGGGGGCGGCAAAGAAAATTAAGTCGAACTTTGACAGCAGATTCAATTGCTTCATTGAACTGTGAATTATTAAACCGTGCATATTGACGGTATGCATCGTCAAGCGCAGCAAACATTTCTTGCAGTTCAGGTGCAGTTGTGTCAAAATGCGGGTGGTCAGCTCGCTCAAGCTGCTCTTCATAAATCCACCAATCCACATCTGCCTGGATGGAGTGCTTATAGCAATCATCAATAGCCGAGACAAGAATATCATGCAAATACACAAACGGCTGAGGTTGCGGAAGTTTTGCAGCCAGATGTTTTTTTAGCTGTTCAATTTCAGATTCAAACATTATTTCTACTCCGATTTCAGTCATTATGAAGGAGAGTACATTATAGGATGGGGGAATCAACTAGCGGCAATCGCACTATTAAAACGCTATAATACGACAAAGAAAAAACATAGCCAAGCAGGAGTGAGAATAAATGTGAATTACTCCAAAAAACAGATATATGGAATACTCAAGTGTATCAGTGCTTAGTTAGAGAAGACAGTGCAAATTAATGATAAAAAACATCAAATTCCCCCAAAAAAATATTTGATGTTGCTTACTTTCACAAAATCCCGTATTTTCGCATGATACTTCCCAGAATTTGCGCGGAAGAGTACTGTTTATGATAGATTCCCCCTATTTTCAAAAAGGATTTTACTATGACAAGCCAAGAATTTTTAGAGCGTCTCGACTCAATTGTTAACGAACGCCATATGCTACAACACCCGTTCTATATCATGTGGAATAATGGCGAGCTCTCAATCGAAATGCTCCGTGAGTATGCACACGAATACTATCTTCAGGTACACAACTTCCCGAGATATGTAAGTGCTACCCACTCAAATTGTGATGATTTTGAAGTTCGTCAAATGCTTTTGGAAAATCTGGTTGAAGAAGAGCAGGGACCAAATAACCACCCTGAACTATGGCGCAGATTTGCAGATTCGTTAAACATTGAACGTGCTGCAATCACAGACCGCAAATACCTGCAAACAACCAAAGATTCTGTTCAAATTCTGCAAGAACTTGCCGGACGCAAGAATGCTTACGAAGGAATAGCTGCTCTCTATGCGTATGAATCACAAATTCCCGAAGTGAGCACAACAAAAATTGCCGGTTTGAAAAAACATTATAATCTTGATACAAAAGATGCCCTCGAATTTTTTGAAGTTCACGAACACGCAGATGAAATCCACCGTACTGTTACTCGTGAAGCACTGGCTAAACTATGCCAAACCGATGAACAGAAAGAATCCGCACTTGATTCAGCACGAGAAGCTGCAGACGCATTGAATTTGCTTTTGGACGGAGTATATGAAAACTACTGCTCCAAACATTTGGCAATGGCGTAAGTCGTAAATGAATTACGAGATATACTTAAAAATCCGCTTTGGCAACTGAAGTCCGAAGCGGATTTTTTTTAAGTATTTAACTAGATGTAGTGAGTGGTACTGTTTTGTATTTCTATTTTTTCCGTTGGTCAAACGGCGCGCGTTTCGTAATTTTAGCTTGATTTAATTCTCTACGGGCAATTTTATGTGCAGATTTATAGCGTATATCGGGACTCCCGTTCTTGCGGACGACTTGCTCTACAAGCCGAAATATTCGATTATCACCGCCCAAAGTATGAACGCAGGTGAAATGTCTATTGCCGTAAACGGTGACGGGTTCGGTGTGGGTTGGTATATGCCTGAAATTGACAGCGAGCCATGTATATTTCGTAGTATTAAACCCTCTTGGAGCGACCAAAACTTGCGTAATATAGCCAAGAAGATTTATTCGCCACTGATTTTTGCGCATATTCGTGCTGCATCGCCCGGAATGTCGGTAGAAGAGCATAATTCTCATCCGTTCTCGTGCGGTAAACTGATGTTTATGCACAACGGAATGGTCGGGGGATTTAAAGAAATAAGACGCAAATTGCTCCGATTGTTGAATGACACAGCATACGACGCAATTCTCGGCTCGACTGATTCAGAACATCTTTTCGGATTATTCCTGAATCACATTGATGATCCGTCGGGTGAGGTGACCTGTGATGAAATGGTATATGCAATGCACAAAGCACTCGAAGATTTGAGTGACTTGTTAATTGAAAATAATATTCGCGCACATTCATATTTGAATCTGTGCGTTACAAATGGAACGAGCATTGTTGCTGTTCGCTATACGACCAATCCGAGTGTTCAGCCGGCTACACTGTACTATATGTTCGGGAAAGAGTACCATTGCCGTGGTGAGCATTGCCAGATTGAACCGACATTTGGTCGCCCTACAACGATTGTGATTGCTTCCGAGCCGTTCACGTACCGCCGTTCGGACTGGATGAAAGCCGAACGAAACTCGATGATGATAGTGGATGAGACAATGCGCATCAGCTTCCAGAATGTAGAATTGGCGATTGAAAAAGCAATGTTTGAAGAAGTATAAGATTTGAATTAAGCCGGATTAGATTTCTTAGGATTGATTTCACGAATATTTACGATGCCCAAGGAAAAAGTATGATAGAATTGATTTACCTTGTTCCTTTACTGCCGCTTATCGGTTTTTTCTTAATAGGTCTTTTTGGTAAAAAACTGAAGAGCGAAGCACTTATAGGCGGAATCGCAAGTGCAGCCGTTGGCGGTGCGTTCGTTGTTACCGCAATGATATTTATGACGCTCGTAGGTCATGGAGCCGAAGAACGTTCGCATATTGTGCAACTGTTCTCATGGATTCAAGCCGGAAGTTTTTCTATTGACATTGCCTACCAAGTTGACCAACTCTCCATCCTTTACACGCTGATTATTACCGGAATAGGTACGCTAATTCATATCTATTCAATCGGCTATATGCACGGCGACAAGGGATTCCCCAGATTCTTCGCCTATCTGAACCTGTTTATTTTCATGATGCTTAATCTTGTCTTGGCAAGTAATTTTCTGCTTACATTCCTCGGCTGGGAAGGTGTGGGACTTTGCTCGTACTTGCTGATTGGCTTCTGGTATGACCGTAAATTTGACGGCTCGTATATTGTATGGACAGGTGATGCAGCAAAAAAAGCATTTATCGTGAACCGTATCGGGGATTTTGGTGTACTTGTCGCTATGTTTTTGATATACAATCAATTCCATACACTTGACTATACAGCAGTTAATGCACAGGCAGCTGCAGGATTCGAGCCGGGAGCTGCTCTTATCACGGCGATAACATTATTGTTGTTCTTGGGCTGTACCGGTAAATCGGCTCAGATTCCTTTGGGTGTTTGGTTGCCGGATGCGATGGCTGGTCCGACGCCCGTCTCCGCGCTCATCCATGCTGCTACGATGGTTACTGCGGGTATATTCTTGATTGCCCGTAATGCGACAATGTTCGCACTTTCGCCGACTACAATGGCTGTTGTGGTAGGAATTGGTCTTGCAACCGCTCTTACGGCTGCACTCGTGGGTTTGGTGCAAAATGATATTAAAAAGGTATTGGCGTATTCCACGGTCAGTCAGCTTGGATTTATGTTTATTGCTCTTGGCGTAGGTGCATTTACCGCCGGTGTTTTTCATGTGATGACACACGCGTTTTTCAAAGCGTTGCTGTTTTTGGGTTCAGGTTCTGTTATTCACGGAATGCACGAAGAACAGGATATTCAAAAAATGGGCGGATTGAAAAAATATATGCCGGTAACGTACAAGACGTTCTTTATCGGAACACTGGCTATCGCAGGTATTTTTCCGTTTGCCGGATTCTTCTCGAAAGATGAAATTCTGTGGGGAGCATTCTCTCAGGGGCATTGGGCATTATGGGCAGTGGGTGTAATTGCAGCATTCTGCACTGCATTCTATATGTTCCGTTTGCTGTACCTTACATTTGGGGGAGAAGAGCGGTTCGACCATCATCATATTCACCCGCACGAATCTCCGAAGACGATGACTTTCCCGTTGATTGTTCTAGCGTTTCTTTCTGTTATTGGCGGGTTTTTGGGAGTTCCGTATGCTCTAAGCATGGGAGGAAGTATCCCGAATCTTTTGGAACATTGGCTTGAGCCGATTTTTGCTCCGGCAATGGAAATCCTGCATCGTCCGGAAGTCCATGAAGTTCATGCAATTGAGTACGGTCTTATGGCAGCTTCTCTGACGATTGCAATTCTTGGAATTATACTTGCAAAATCCTATTACAAGACTGCCTCTGACAAGCCGCAAGAAATGGCGACTCGCTTCAGCGGGATGTACAAGGTATTATGGAATAAATGGTTTTTTGATGAAATCTATCAAAATCTTCTTGTAGATACTACGCGTACCATTTCCGAACGTTTCCTTTGGAAAATCTTCGATGTAAAAATTGTTGACGGGATTGTAAACGGTTCTGCCCGTTCAATTGCAAGCGCGAGTGAACTTTTGCGTAAGATACAATCAGGTATTGCACAAAACTACGCTTTGATGATGATGGTTGGAATTGTCGCTATTTTGGTGTGGCTAGGATTAGGATAATATACAATGAATCAAACAGCAGCACAAAAGCAGTCGGGTATTAAGGCAATGAGTGAGCAATCGCTTTCCGTTATTGTTTATTCACTAGCTATAGTCGTTGTTGCGCTTGTTGCATTCTTGATTTATTTCCCGCAAACACTTGCCTTAGGAAAAATTGATGTTTCGATGCTTCCTGCATTGAATGCTTTTATCAACGGTATATGTGCAGTTTTGCTGTTTACGGGGTATGTTCTTATCCGCCAAAGAAAATTTAAACAGCATAAGACTGTGATGCTCTCTGCCTTTATTCTCTCGTGTTTGTTTTTGGTGTCGTATGTTACTTACCATTCGCAAGCACCGTCAACACATTTTGGCGGTGAGGGAATAATACGAGGAATTTATTTTTTTATATTGATTACGCATATAGTTCTTGCTGCTGCAATTGTTCCGCTTGCACTTTTTACGATTAGCAGATCGTGGCGGGGTGAATTTGGCAAACACAAGAAAATCGCTCGGTGGACACTTCCGATATGGCTATATGTTACGATAACGGGTGTGGTGGTGTATTTGATGATTTCGCCGTATTATACGCATTGATTCAGGTCAGAATTATAATTTGAATTTATTGAACTTAACTGATAAATTTATGGGAATGTTACTTGTTACTCTTTTCCTACCGCTGCTTGGCTTCCTAGCCATGCTTTTTATCAATAATGACCAGTCGAAGGCAATAAAGCATACTGCTCTTTGGGTTTCAATATTGACATTCTTTGCATCGCTTTTCTTGTATTTTGGATTCGACCACTCACAGTCGGGCTTCCAATTTATGATGAATGCGATGTGGATTCCATCGTTTGATGCAGGTTTTCGTATAGGTATTGATGGTATGTCCCTTCTGATGGTACTTCTCACAACGTTCATTACTCCGATTGCCATTCTCTGCTCGTTCGAATCAATTCAAAAACGTGAAAAAGAATATTACGCCTGGATGCTACTGCTGCAATTCGGTATGCTCGGGGTATTTGTAGCAATGGATACGTTCTTATTCTATGTTTTTTGGGAGCTTATCCTTATTCCAATGTATTTTCTTATCGGAATTTGGGGCGGGAAAGACCGTATTTATGCCGCCGTTAAGTTCTTCCTTTATACGCTTGTCGGTTCACTTTTGATGCTTGTTGCGATTGTGTATCTCGGTATCTACGCACAAGGACTACCGGGTGGGCAATTCACCGCAGATTTGATGAAACTGCGTGAAATTGCCCCGACTATTCCGCTCGAAATTCAAAAATGGCTGTTTCTTGCTTTTGCACTTTCATTCTGTATCAAAGTTCCACTCTTTCCGTTTCATACGTGGTTGCCGGATGCTCACGTCCAAGCTCCTACTGCAGGTTCTGTAATTCTCGCGGGTGTTCTCCTCAAAATGGGAACGTATGGATTGATTCGCTTTAATTTGGAACTGTTTCCTCAGTCAATGTTTGAATATGCTACACCAATTGCGTGGCTCGCTGTTATAGGAATTATATACGGTGCACTAGTGGCGATGGTGCAGACTGATGTTAAAAAATTGGTTGCCTATTCGTCGGTCAGTCACTTGGGATTTGTTGTGCTGGGAATTTGCTCAATGACACCCGAAGGTTTGCAAGGCGCTATCATTCAAATGGTAAATCACGGACTTTCAACGGGTATGTTGTTCCTTTGTGTAGGGGTTCTCTATGAACGCCGTCATACGAGGGAAATATCTGAGTTTGGCGGAATTACAAAGGTAATGCCGAAGTTTGCAGTACTCTTTACGATTGCAATGCTGGCATCGGTGGGCTTACCGGGTCTGAACGGTTTTGTTGGTGAGTATCTGACGCTTCTTGGCGGATTCACTTCTCCGTTTTTGAATAATCAATGGCTCAGCATTATCAGTGCTACGGGTGTGATTTTTGCAGCGGTCTATCTGCTTTGGATGTTCCAACGGGTAATGTTCGGTACAAACGACAATCCTAAAAATCACGGGCTAAAGGATTTGACTGCTTCGGAGTATTGGCAGTTAGTCCCAATTGCAATTCTAATTGTATGGCTTGGAGTGTACCCCAAGACATTTATGGTTATATCCGAACAATCAACACAAGCATTGGTAGGTAAGTTAGAAAAATTGAAATTTGGAAAGACGAATTATCCTCTTCTCGAAAAGAAAGAACAAGCATTGAAGTAAACCGGAAATTTGATGTACTCATCAAAGATTCACATGAAAAATTCAGCAAAACTCTTCGTCGGTTTTATAATTGCTCTGTTATGGCTACAGAGTGGTTATTGTCAGGTGGGCACACAACTGCAATTAGGTGTGAATCTGGATGATAACGGAGCATTTGTCAACGTAATTAACCATACCAACAGATACAGCAAGGCAACTGCGTATGACAGCTTGGGCTGGGCTAACAGTGATTTTGATTTGGTTCTGTTTGATGGGAGACCTGCGACCGAATGGGCAGGGACAATAGACGACCCCGAACAATATCGAATAGATTACAGCGGCAGATATAAAAGTAGTTTCACAGGTTCAGCAAATGTTAGTGCATCAGGAACAAGTGTTACAATCGAGAACGAATCATACGATACACTGACAAATACTACGTTCTTTGATATAAATGTAGGTGGCTATCCGAATGCAAATCATGGGCTGGTTTTTTTGAGTTTTACAAATACCAGAAGAACTCCCGCTGATACAGTAAACTCAGGAATAACGAATCTGAAAGTAATGCGTCCGGGATACGAACTCGGTACCCCTAAAACCTTTACCGATGAATTTATTACCCTGTGCAAAGCAGCAGATTTTGCGTGTTATCGCTTCTACAATGTGCAAAACATTTGGAACGGTGAGCCGGAATTTCCTACTAAAACCACATGGAATAGAAGGAAAACACCCTTAGATGCCGCACAGCAATCATTGGCAGAAATAAACGGTAAAAGAGACGGATGGTGCTGGGAATACATTATAGAACTGTCTAATATTCTCAAAAAAGATATTTGGGTTTGCGTGCATATGTCGTGCGATTCGGATTATGTGGCAAATCTTGCAAAATTACTGAAAGAAAAACTCGACCCTTCGATTAAAATTTATGTAGAAAATAGCAATGAAGTATGGAGTCCGAGTCAATTGACGTTCGGACCCTATAATCGTGAAGAAGCCAAGTTCAATGGAATTACATTCGACGAGAACTATGCACGGCGGTCGGTTGAATTATCAAATTGGTTCTCGACTGTATTCGGTAAGGATGAAATAAATAACAGAATCAGGGTGATTCTCTCAGGGCAAGCATCCTATAACGGCAGAAGCGACAACCACTTAAACTATATCAAAAAGGTATTCGGCGAGCCGAAAGACTTTATCTATGCAACTAGTGCAGCCCTCTATTTTGGTTCTACCAAAAGTGCCGACACTAACCCTTTGATGATTAATCAAGGAATGCAGGAAAGTATTGATGATCAAATTGCGAATAGTAATTCGAGTGTGTATCGCCTCAATCATATCAATAAGGCAAAATCTTGGGGTTTGAAGGGTGGATGCACATCGTACGAAGGTGGTCCGGGCGTCCCTTCGGGTGGCGGGACAGCTAATCTACGTAATCAAATTTTGGCGAATAGAACTGAGCAAATGGGAGCTGTTGTAAAGTACAATTACAAAGAAGGGTGGTCGGAAATCGGTGGTGGGTTAGCTCTTTATTTTACATTAGTCTCAAGGTATAACAGATATGGCTGCTGGGGGATTACGGATGATTATACCAAACCGGACAGAAATTTCAAAATGAAAGCAATCCGGGAATTGACGAGTAAATCGGCGACGGTGAAAAGTGATGATACAAATTCAGATTTATCAATCATTTATAATTCAGAAACATCGTTTGTAAATGTGCACACTCCTCGCGTTGTAAGGGTTGTATCATTATATAATATACTTGGTGAAGTAGTATCTAAATCAAGCAGTACTGAGATTTCAATGTCAGAATGTATGTATGGTGTTTACTTTTTGGTGATTACAATGGATAATGGTGAACAGTATTGTCGAAGTATAGTCGGCGGAAACTTTAATACTCATCCGTAATCTGTTTACTCTAATTTACAATCAATTGAGTTAATAAAAAGAAGAGTTTATTATGGGATTTATAAAGAATTTTTTTGCGAAACAATATACCTGGAAGCCCAACGGTCACGACAAAACAGACCAGTGGAAAGCTGTAAAAACAGGTGATGTCGTCGAATTTGCAATGACAATGACCGAAGGAATAACGTATGCCGTCGAGTATGTCAATCAAGATACAATGGAAGCAAAAATCAGACGACGCACTTCGGACGGTTCTGTCGGTGAAGCATATACAGTTGGTTTGGTTATGCTCCGTCCGATTGCGAAAACAAAATAAATTTCAGTCCTAATTTTACGAATATCAAAGACTATTTACGGATTTCAAATGCAACAAGATTTCCTCCTTTCTGCGCCGATAACTTTCCTTTCTATCATGGCAACAGTCCTGATGGTAGTGGACGCACTTGTTAAAAAAAGTTCTAAAATAACTTTTACAATAAGTTGGCTAACGCTAGGAATCACCGGTGTTATGGCTGCATGGACTCTCAAACACAGCGGCACTGCTTTTGACGGGATGATAACCGTCGGTAGTTTCGGTGCGTTTTTCGATATGCTGTTTTGCTGTGGTGCATTACTGGCTTTGATAGCTGCGCGTCCTTTCTTGCAGCGTGAGAACTTGGAACATGATGAATTTCATTCGCTTGTTCTCTTTGCAGTAAGCGGAATGATGATAATTGCTCATGCAAATAATTTACTGATGCTCTTTATCGGTATCGAGGTTATGTCCGTTTGTTTTTATGTTCTTTCCGGTTATGTACGGTCATCGGTTCGTTCGGTGGAGGCATCGCTGAAATATTTCTTGCTTGGTGCATTCGCAACCGGATTTTTGGTATATGGAATGGCATTAATATATGGTGCTACAGGGAGTTTTGATTACAATCATATATTCATTGCAACACAAAACGAATTACGTTTCCCGGCACTTATGATGATAGGCATCGGATTGCTTATTATAGGACTTAGTTTCAAAGCAGCTGCGTTCCCGTTTCATCAATGGGCTCCTGATGTATATCAAGGTGCACCGACAGTCGTTACTGCATTTATGAGCACAGCAGGGAAGATTGCAGCATTTTCGGCACTTATTCCGATTATTGCGATAGTTGCTCCTGCCGGTGGCGCTAAGCTTCAATTGGTACTCGCACTCATATCGGCAGCAACAATGCTTATTGGTAATATAAGCGCACTTGCCCAAACAAATATCAAGCGTATGCTTGCATATTCTTCAGTAGCCCATGCAGGATATTTGATGATGGGCTTGGTTGCAGAATCGGTACGGGACGGCAATTCAATGCTCTCTCCACGAGGGGTAAACGGGATAATATTTTACCTTACTGCATATCTTTTCATGCAGCTTGGTGCATTTATCGTAGTATCGGTTCTTGAGCGAAGTGGCGAGAAGAACCTTGAAATATCCGATTATGCAGGACTTAGCAAGCGTCATCCGATATTGGCTGCCCTTATGTCCATTTTTATGCTATCCCTTGCGGGTATTCCACCCTTTGCGGGATTTTTCGGCAAGTATTATCTATTTACGGCAGCTATCGAAGCGGGCTATACATGGCTTACGATTATTGCTGTTATTTCCTCGATAATTTCTGTTTATTTTTATATCGGTTTGATTGTAAAAATGTACTTTACCGAACCGAATGAGGGAAGCGAAGGAGCTCACGAACCCGGAATAGCAGGAATTACGCTTGCAGTTTCAACAGTAGCAGTAGTGCTTCTTGGATTGTTACCGTCAGGATTGCTGAATGTAGTCAAAATGTTTTTCGGAAATTAGGATATTTCCGCATTGCCACAACGAAAGGAAACACCATCATTTACAAGTCATGAAACATGGAATTATCATCTTTGTTCTGCTTGCTTCGGCTGTAACGGCGGCATTTGCTCAGCCGAAGGGTGAAATATATCATAATAATGAACTTGGTAATCGTTCCGATACAGTTGATTTTGATATTGTCTTTTTCAAAAATACTACTCCTGTTCTCCGTAAAATTGTACTTGATAACACAGGAACCTCTTTCCTTGAAATTCATAAAAAACTTGCCCCGCATTTTGTGATTCAGAAAATACTCGGAAGCAATACACAGGAGCACAATGAATTTAATTTGTCCTCACCGGCTATCCCGTTGGAAATAAGTCCGGGACGAAAAGATACACTCGTAATATCGTACATTCCTAATACTGACACAACGTTCCAGCAATATCCGCTTGGAGAGCGCATGGCGACCCTTGAGCTAATGCTCACTGTTCCGGGCGACCCTAATACTGCCATTGCCCACGACACACTCCTTCTTACAGTCTTAAAAACAAAAGATTTTTTGGCTTCCAGACGTGAAGTGCTGGATTTTGATTCGGTGTATGTTGGTGTGCCATCAGCAGCAGAACGCGATTGGCTCGTTAAAAATGTATACGATGAAAATGTAACAGTTTCTAACCATCAGTTTACTCAACTCGTAACCCGTTTTAATGAAAAAGAATTCAAAATAAATGCAGATATAACAGTACCATTTTCATTCGTCCAACTAAGCGAAAAAAAAATTCCGATTCAATTCAGACCACTCGAAATGGGATTGGACAGTGCCCGATTTAGTCTTATCTATTCTCCAAATATTGATAATCAAACGGATTCAGTTACCGTAAAATTACGCGGTGTAGGCGTAAAACAAATTATCAATATTGACAACCAAACATTTGCCGAGCCGATTTCTGCCGCAGCGGTCATTGATACCGTTACACAGCAGATTGTCATTTCAAACAGTGCAAGAATAGGTGATTCTGTTCTACTGAACTTGGTTATCCGTAACGACGGGAACATTCCTCTTGGATTAACCTCACAGCATTTAGAGGGAGACACTGCCCAATTCCACATTCTCAAAAAATTCAGAGATAGTCACGATCTGCTGCCAAAATCACAAAATAAAGCAGGTGAACTTGATACGGCAATTATTGTTTTTAAACCAAGCGACCCGGGCAATTATTCGGTTAGGTACGTTCTTGGGAGTAATATCCGCAGTAGAATTGCTACTGCTCCCGATGCTGATAAGCAGCGGGTGATTTCGATTGTAGCAAGTGCTGCCAAGCCCACGCTTGAACTTCTTAATGTCCTTAATTCAACAATTAAATTCGATTCGGTTTACTTACCGATTAATAATGCGTGTAACGTAAAGCGTCAACCGTTTACTCTAAGGATGGAAAATAAGGGGAATGCTCCCCTCAAAATTAATTCGGCAACTGTTCGCCCGATAGGTGTGTTTTCCACTTCGATACCTCCTGCTGAAATTCCTGCAAATCAACAGCGTTATTTAGAAATTACATTTACCGCTCCGGCAGATACCGGTGATTACACCGCAGAACTGCTCATTGCAACTAATTCAGGAAGCTCAGACGAACCAAGCGATACCGTTCGTATTCGACTGATTGGAAAAGTGGTTGAACCGCCTGTCGTTGCAATTCTGTTCCCTGAGGAAAAAGTGGTAGCTCGTGCCGGAAGGCAAATTACGATTCCCTTAAGTACAAGCAAATCCATCGGGAAAGTGAAGCGGCTGGTCGCATCGTTTACTATTCAGGATACACTTGGGTTGGAGTATCAAGACTACAATACACTTGGTACGGGGTCGGAAGGGGCAAATGTCGAAACTGAAATTGTAGGTAATACTGTAAAATTGACAATTACTGCACCAACGGATAGAAATTTAAGTGCAAATGAAACTCTTATACGATTAGTATTCAATACATATCTTAGTCTATTCGAGTCATCGGCTATTTCGTTAGATGCAAAGGCAGGTGATCTTGAATGTGATGAAGTATTCCCGATACAAATCAGGAGCGGAGTTTTTGCGCTTGATTCGGTTTGCGGTCAAGCATATAGGGTAATAGCCGGAGCAGGAACCAAGTTTAAACTTCATAGTATAGCTGCAAACCCTACAGAAGAAATCGCATTGATAGAATATTCATTACCATATACTACGCAAGCAAGCGTAAAAATGTACACTTCTTTTGGATCGGAAGTCAGCACAATTGTTGAAGGCATGATTGAATCAGGCACATATCAAGCAGGTATTCCTGTGAATGGGCTAGCTCCGGGTTTCTATTACTGCATCATGCAATCCGGTTTGTTCCGTGCAGTGCAAACGATAGTGGTAACTCGATGATGAAGAAAATATTTAGTAGAGAAGTTGTAAAACAAAGTATTCTTTGTACTTTGACTACAATTTTATTCTCGTTTTTTTTACAGTGTGAGAGTGCTGCACAAGGTTTTGATTGGCAATATTCTTCACGTTTGCCAAGCAGTTCACCTACGCTGTTTTTTGGTGGTACTGCAAAGATTAACTATGGTTTTCATAAAGCGGATATTTATGAGCTCGGTGATGAATATCGTTGTGGTGACTATAAATCAGGTACGGAAACGGGCTTTTCGGCTTGCCTTGCTAGTGAGTATTGGCAAAGCGGTACATTAGCATTGTGGTGTGAAGCTGGGTATAGATATTCATCGGTAGTTTTCAGTTCGGTTACCGAACCGGAACCGTTCAAGCGCGATGGTGTGCTATATTCTCTCACTCGTGAATTCGAAATGAAATCTATGTTTCATGCAATCGAAGTACAAGGTGGAATAAAATGGAGATTTGCACCAACTCATTTTCATGTTCTCTTAGGTGTACGCGGCACAGTTGCCCTCAAAAGCACGGTAGAGCAAACTGAGACAATTCTGACTCCGGTGGAATATACGCAAACTATAGTATATGGTCAAGCACCTCTCAGTTCAATGAGAATACTGTTCATAACACCTGTAGCTGGTATCGGATATGATGCGGAGCTTGGTCGCGGGATATATGCCACACCTAAAATTACTGTTGGATTGCCGCTTATGAGCCGTTCATCGGTAACATCATGGACAAATTGGGATTATTCGGCAGGCATAACGATACTTACTCATTTCTGATGAATTTACAATAACATACATAATAATCGTCAAAAGCATATTAGTACGTCAAAATCCTTGAGAAACGCCTATTTTTGATGAACAGGATTAGAAAATTGATTTAATATTTTTACTATTATTTTTACTTATAAGGAGTTAGTTCGATGAAACGTTTTTTCGCTGCAAGTTTGGTACTGTTTGCTAGCATGGCAATTGCAATGATCGCTCAGCCAAAACTTGAAATTGTAGGCGGTGATACACACGATTGGGGTAAAGTATCCCCAAAAGACTCACCTTTGAAAACTGCGGTTAAAATTAAGAATGTAGGGACAGAAGTTCTCAAGATTACTGATGTACATCCGGGGTGCGGCTGTACCAAAACTGCTGAACTCGACAAAAAAGAACTACAACCGGGAGAAATTGCTACTACTGAACTTTCGCTCAATCTTGGTGCTGCAAACGGTGTTTTAACCAAAAGTGTTACAATTACCAGCAATGATGCATCATCACCAACGAAAATTCTCTATTTGAAAGCGGATATAGTGCGTCCGATTCAATTTGCACCATCGCAATATTTCGTGTTTAATGATTTGAAAACAGGGCAGACATCAGAATCAAAAGTGACAATCAAAAATACTTCAAAAGAAGATATTACGTTCTCTGATTTTGAAGCGACAAACGGGCTCAGCATTAATCTCAAAAAATCTGTTACTGTAAAGGGCGGTTCGGAAGTTGAAGTAATTGCTCGTATTACCCCAAAAGATAAAGGGTATTTTAACGGTTCTGTTAAAATGAAAACTACAAATCCTGATACTCCTACGATTGAAATCACAGCGTATGGAAATGTTACTGAATCTACATCACCTGTCTATCCAAAGTGATCAAAGACTGTATTACCTGTAAATAAAAGCGGCTTATCTTCCGGAAGATAAGCCGCTTTTAGTATAAGTAACAGATTAATTAAATGTTATTTTCCTTTTTCATTGGTCATCAAAATATCTTCGATAGCAACCACCAATAATGCCCTGCCACCATTGATAGTGTAGAGTTCGCCGTGATCGCTGTCTGCGTCTGCATGATGAAAGTCACCCGGTCCTAATACTTTACCGGCTACATGAAGGTCACCTTCTAGCACATAGCATTCTTCAGCTCCGTGATGGTGGTGTTCGGGATACCTCACTCCGGGGGGAACTTCAATTAGAATTGTAGCGTATCCGCGTTTTGGTTCGATTGAAAGTAACTTCACTTTAATTTGTGCAGTAAGAGGGTGCGGAAACCATTCGCCCTCGTTTGCATAGACAAATGTAAGAGGTTCTTTGGACTTAATCGTCGTCTTAGTATCTACAGTTGGTTTGTCCTTTTCACTGCGAATTCGTTCCATTAATGACTGCTTAACAGAATTAGGAGGTTCCACTTGCGAATTCATTGACGGGAGATGTCCGGCTGTCCATACTAATTTACTGAAATCCTTGCGTCTGTCTGCATCTGTATTCATAAGAAATTCAGCGAACTGTTTTGCTTCTTTCTCATCTAACCCGCCGGTTACAAAAGCCGAGCATTGATTTAAAAATTCTTCTTGTTGCGGTGTCATCGTGATAACTTTCCTAATAATAATTGGTGCAACTTAATCATCGCTTGTCTCGTCCGTGTTTTTACCGTGCCGAGCGGTATTTGTAATAATTCGGCAATTTCAGATTGAGAGTGCCCCTCGAAATATGCAAGGTGGAGAACAATTTGTTGGTCTGGTGATATTTGTCCGAAAGCATCACGTACCAATGATTCACGTTCTGTTACCAATACTGCATCTAACGGCGTTGGAAAACAGCTTGCTTCAATCAAATCAATATCATAATCATAATATTCCTGTTTGCGTTCCCTAAAACTTTTAGAGCGTAAGCGGTCAATTGCTCGATTACGTGTCAGAGCCACCATCCATGAGTACACATTGCCGCGTGTAACGTCAAACGACGGTGCTTTCTGCCATATTTGCACAAAGATTTCTTGCAATAAATCCTGTGCCTCCTCCGGGCTTCTTATGATTGCCAAAATAATGCTGTAGAGCAATTTTGAATACCGGTCATAGAGAATTTCGATTGCTTGCTCATCTCTGTCGGCGATTCTCGAAAGCAAATCGGAATCTTCTTCCGAACCGCATTTTGCTAACCATGATAGCAGTAAAAAAGGAATCAAGACTTTTCTCCGGTGATTACTAATATTATACGAAATTTTCGTAAGAATAGATTTTCTATGTAAGTTATTACTGTAAATATCCTAAAACATCATGCCGCGAAAGTACTCCTATTAGTCGTCCGAACTCCTGGACAACTACTGCCGGATGATTTTTAAGCTTTGAAATGCCCGCTTGGATGTCTTCATGGGCATCTAATACAGGCATTGGTTTTTCCATTATTTCCGAAATTAAAGCTGCCATTGCAGCTCTGTTTTCTATGACTTTTCCCATCAATCTACTTTCACGTACTGCACCAACGACTTTGTCGGCATCAACTACCGGAAGCTCTGATAACTCATAGTTACTCATCAATCGTAGAGCTTCCTCTACTGTTTGCATCGGTGAGACGGATACTAATGCAGGAATATTTTTTGTTACAGTTTTTCCTAAAACAGCCATTTTAAGCGAAATATCAACATCTAGCAGATCTTTTTCTTTAAGCCACTCGTCAGAATGATGTTTTGATAAGTACCGTTCTCCGGTATCGCAGATAATTACTACAACAACAGAATCCTTAGGTAATAACTTCGCCACGCGCAATGCAGCAGCTACATTCATTCCGGATGAACCACCACAGAATATACTTTCTTCTAGTGCAAGCCGACGTGCCATCATAAATGATTCTTTGTCGGAAATATTCATCACTTCATCCACAAGCGATAAATCCAAATTACCGGGGATACGTTCTTGACCAACACCTTCCACCAAATACGGAAGTGCTTCTACAAGTCGTCCGGTATCTTTGAATGTTTTAATGGAAGAGCCGGTAGGGTCTGCACCGATTACCTTAATTGCAGGATTCTGCTGTTTCAAGAACCGTGCTGTTCCTGTTATTGTACCACCGGTGCCGATTCCCGAAATAAAGTGTGTTACCTTACCATCTGTATCGCGCCAAATTTCCGGACCTGTTCCCACTTCATGTGCTAGGGGATTGGCGTAATAATCATATTGATTGAGCATTACGGCATTGGGTAATTCAGAAGCCAAACGCTGTGCCGTATTGAAATAATATTCCGGCGAACTTGACTTTGCTGCTGACGATACTACAAGTATATCTGCCCCCAATGCTTTGAGGTATTTTACACGTTCACCCGATGCTTTGTCGGTCATTACAAACAAACATTTATATCCTTTCAGCCGTGCAGTAAGTGCTAGTCCTATACCAGTATTGCCACTGGTAGGTTCGATGATCAATCCGCCGGGTTTGAGACGTCCGTCACGTTCAGCTGCTTCAATCATAGCCACACCTACTCTGTCTTTTACTGAGCCACCGGGATTACGACTTTCCATTTTTAGTAAAACGGTTGCTTCGATTCCGGCTGCCATTTTGTTGAGCTTGATAAGGGGTGTATTTCCGATAAGTTCCAGTATGTTGTTGTAATAGGTCATTATATATTTTGTGTTGATTTTTCAGAATATTGTGTACAATATTACGAAGTTTCGGGAACATTGCCAACGAAATGGTGATTTACATTTAGTCAATACGGTCGGTTATGGTCTTTAATCTTCATCGTATTTCTGCTTCGGATGCACATTCATGAATAGCAAATTGATTTCACAATCAAACAATGTGCACTTTTAGTGTGCTTCAACAAATAATGGCTTTCAATATCTCTTAACGGAGCTCCTCTTTATTGTGATCAATCGCTGCTATTTATATGCTACTCGAAGCGGAGTTAAGTGATAGGACTAAAATAGCCGAACCATTAAATTCAGTAAATTATTCGACTGGGAAATTGGCAAGCATTAGATGCTTCGACTACGCTCAGCATGACAAACGAGATCAAGTCACACTGAGTTCCTGATAGTCGCCGAGCCGCCTACAAAATAATACAATGACATAAAAAA